>JBARXP010000232.1:0-29843 GCA_049647405.1 Elainellaceae cyanobacterium
TGCTCTCTTCTGCTACTTTAGCGATTCCATCTGACTGGAAGGTCAAGCTCGCTTCACGAAAATCAATGGGCGACAATCCATCGTTTGGGTGTCTAACAATCCTGATTGTTGACCGTGCCCCCCGGCGTTGTGGTGTTGCACAGGCGAGAACTGTCGAGCTTGACGCGACCAAATTTTGCGTTTCTCAGGTTGGCGTTGATCAGGTTAACCGCAAGAAAATCAGCTTTTTGCAAATCAGCATCGCGCAGATCGGCATCCTGCAAGTTGACGGCCATCATGTTGGCTCCGCTCAAGTTTGCTTTTCTGAGATTGGCGCGAGTCAGATTCACGCCCCGCAAATCTTTGTGGCTGAGGTCGGCTCCGTGGAGATCACAGCCGACGCAACTGCGAGTTTCGATCAATTGCGCGATCGCCCCTTCTGTGTCGCCTGTAAAGGCAAAGGCGGCATAATTAGGCGCGACCAAGCAAAACAACGCCAGGACAAAAGCGATCGCTAACGCTGCACGCTTCATGGTGAAAACCTCCTTATTGGGAATGGACTTATTGGGAATGGATCAGAGTCTGAGCGTAATTTGAATACAATTCCTAATTCTTATCATGCCCCCATGACCCACTTTTTTTTCACCCTTGAGCGGTGAGAGGGAATGACGGCTCAGCCCTCAAAAATTCCTTAACCTGGCGGGTGAATGCATCGGGTTGCTCGGCGTGAACCGTGTGCCCACAGTTGGGGATCACTGTCGATGTCATCGCGGGGCAATGATGGCTCATCTGAGTGGCGATCGCCCGAAATTTTGTGTCGGCCTCTCCAGCTAGCAATAGTGTGGCTTGGGAGTGATGTTGAATCGTATTCCAGAGAGAAGGCTGCTGTCCGGTGCCCATTTGCCGGAGCGATCGCCCAAGGTCTAGAGGACGGTTGCGCAGCCGTCGCTGCCAGAGAGAGTCAAAGTTCGGATGGTGCCGCAGGCGAGCAAACAGCGGTTGCCGATACCACCCCTCCAAAAAGGCTTCGAAGTCCTCGGTTTCCAGTCGCTGGGCGAGGTGCTCATCATGCTGCCGTCGGGCTTGCCGCTCTTGCTCGGTTGCCAGACCGGGAGAGGCAGACTCTAGCACCAGCCGTCGAACTCGATGGGGATAATGAATCGCCAGATAGAGCGCCAGCCGCCCTCCCATGGAGTAGCCCACGAGGTCACATATCGGAATCGCGAGCTGATCGAGCAGTTTCACGAGAGCTTGAGTCGTGAGAGCCATCTGAAATGCTGGATGGTCAGGATTTGTAGAACCGTGCAGGACTTGGGTTTGCCCATGACCGGGCAGATCAACGGCGATGCAGCGATGGCGATCGCCCAAGCGCTGCATCACCTCTAGCCAATCTTCAGAACTGCCCATGAAGCCGTGGAGAAAAACGAGGGGAGGGCGTTGGCTTGCCTGGGCGCAGCCCGTATCGCCTCCAGACGTTTCCAAATCAAGAACATGAAATGAGTAGTCTCCTATGACGATGTGGCGAGAGTTAGGGCTAGTCAGACGATGACGAGCATGAGATTGATTCACGGCACACGCCTGGAATTAAAGGGAATCAGCAGGCGGAAACTCTAGCGGAATCTCACCCAAGACGCCTTTTCGATAGTCTTGGAGCAGTTGGCGGGCGGCTCGCTCTGGATCGTCTTGATATTTGACCGCAGCAAGCTCTGCCAAATAGCTCTCTCCCGTCATCTCTCGAAAATCAATGCCGTAGCGTTTGAAGAGGGGCTTGGCGGCAAAGACCTCCGCATGATGCTCGTGGAGCTGTTTTAATAAGTCGATAAAAGCGGCTGCAACGCGCTGATTATCGTAGGCGGCTTCGCCAATATCATCACAAATGGCAAGCTTGAGAGCTGCATCCTGATTTTCGAGTTGAGACGGCAACACTCCTGGCGCATCTAGTAATTCCAGCTCATCGGAAATTCGAATCCATCGGAGCTGGCGGGTCACCCCCGGACGACGGGCACTATCGACAACCCGTTTTTTGAGCAACCGATTAATCAGTGCCGACTTGCCCACATTGGGAAAGCCAATCACGACGGCTCGCACAGGCCGAGGCAACATGCCGCGATCGCTCCGACGCTGATTCAGCCCATGCCCCGCCGACTTTGCCTTTTGCACCAGCCCGCCTACGCCTTTGCCCTGCTTTGCATCGGTGAAATAGGGGGTGTCGTCTTGTGCTCGAAACCAAGCATCCCACTCTTGCCGCGTTGTCGTTGGAATCATATCCATGCGGTTGAGACACAGCACCCGCGCCGTGTCTCCGATCCAGGTGGGCACGCTAGGATGATGAGTCGCGAACGGAATTCGAGCATCCCGAACTTCAAGCACCACATCAACTCGCTTGAGCTGCTCTTGCAGTTGCCGTTGGGCTTTGGCGATATGGCCGGGATACCACTGGATGGCGGGAGAAGACATGGGAAACCTGATGAAGGAACGCGGGGTTTGGCTAGATAGATTGGCCAGTTAGATTGGCTAGTGAGATTTTGGTGACCGAGACGGTCTGGGTGGTGATTTAGGTAAAGATCGCTTCGGACGAAGGTTGGGTCGTTGAGGGGATTTAGGATTTTGAGAATGATCGAGTTTGGGGGCTTCGCCTAAGCGTTTTAACTCCGCTAGCACGTTATTTTTGTCTAAAACATAGACTTTGTTGATTGGATTGGAGTGAATCCGAGCTTTAGCACTGGAAAACACAATAGCAGGTGTAACAAACGTAAGCTTTCTGTCTGTTTGGATGGCGATCGCCTGCCTTTTAGCTTGGGCAATAAAATCTTTTTCAAACGAACGACGATGACCTCCGCGCATTCGATAAAGTCGCTTGCCATCGGTAGAAATATACCCTCGATGAGATTTGACATCGATCGTAAATGCTTTACCGATAGGAGAAATCAGAAAAACATCCACATCTCCCACCGCTCGATGGCGAATTCCATAGGCGATTTTCCAGCCCTCACGTTTTAGGGGATCCAGCAATGCTTCAATGGCTTCTTCCCCGGCGGCTCCCTGATCCGCCTGGTTTGCCCGTCTCCAGAGATACAAGCCCTTCGGGACCCAACTGAACCCTACTATCACCGGAAAACCCAGTAATAGAAGATAGAGCGATAACGAGATCGACAGCTGAGAGGAGACAGCACTGATCACGATGACAACAATTAGGGGTAGAAACAGCAGCCCTGTCGAAACAAAAATCTTTATGGCTTTACGTCTTCGGCGCATCGCCATCGATCGCACATTGTGCCCTGCTCGTCTCCTTGCCCGTGCCATGACAAACCATCCTTTTTTTGAGAAAAAATGAGCATCAATGCTCTCTTTCTCAGGTTTCCCAGGTTAGGGCACCACCAGTACTGGGCAAGGAGATAGATTGATCACGCGATTGCTGACGCCTTCAGCCGAATCAACATCGGTCAAATCGCTGCCTCGACTGCCCATTACAATCAGATCGACCTCCATTTCATCGGCGGTGTCACAGATGACAAACGCTGGGTTACCCTGGCGCTCCATGGTTTCGGTTTGAATGCCGAGATCAGAAAAAAGAGTTTTTGCGGTTTCAAGGAGTTTGGCGATCGCCTCAGCAGAGGTCATTGCCGGATCAACTTTTTTGCCTTCTTCGGGGGCTGCGACAACCGATAAAATGATGAGCTGGCTCTGGTACACCTCGACCAAGCTCGCGACAAGCTCTGCCGCATGACGAGATTCACGGGTTTGATCGATGGGAAACAAAATCTTCTTGAACATGACACGTCCCTTATATAAAAGACAGACGAACTGAAGCCCCAATCACTGAAGACCCAATCATGAAACTACAAGTCTAAAGTTTGTCACGTGGGTATCAGTTATTTTCTCGCAAATGTGGCTTACCCGTGCATTGGATGACGTTTTGTTAGACAATAACCATAAAGGTAAATCAATAGGTAAATAGACTTATTAGGGGGTTCGTTCAGTGCCAAAGAAGACATTAGCGACATTATCAGCCGATGAAGTATCCGGTAAGCGCGTGTTTGTCCGCGCCGACTTTAACGTGCCTCTCGACGACCAGGGCACCATTACCGACGATACTCGGATTCGGGCATCTTTGCCGACGATTCAAAATTTGATTGAGAAAGGAGCCAAGGTCATTCTCAGCAGCCACATGGGTCGTCCCAAAGGGCAGGTGAAAGACTCCCTGAGGCTGAACCCTGTGGCAAGCCGACTGGCTGAGCTTTTGGGTAAGCCCGTGACCAAGTGCGACGACTGTATTGGTGAGGAGGTCGCCAAAGCCGTTGAAGCTATGCAGCCCGGAGATGTGGTGCTGCTAGAGAACGTTCGCTTCTATGCAGAAGAGGAAAAGAACGATCCTGAGTTTGCGAAAAAGCTGGCCTCGGTTGCTGATGTCTATGTCAACGACGCGTTTGGCACTGCACACCGGGCTCACGCTTCGACTGAGGGGGTGACTCACTACCTCTCTCCTTCTGTGGGCGGATTGCTGATTGATAAAGAATTGGAATATCTCAAGGGCGCGATCGAAGAGCCCAAGCGTCCTCTCGCTGCTATTATCGGCGGTTCAAAAGTCTCCAGCAAAATTGGCGTCATTGAAACTCTGCTCGACAAGGTAGACAAGCTGCTGATCGGCGGTGGCATGATCTTCACTTTCTACAAAGCTCGCGGCCTGAGTGTGGGCGATTCATTGGTTGAAGCAGAAAAGCTAGATCTGGCGAAGTCTCTCGAAGCCAAGGCCAAAGAAAAAGGCGTCGAGCTGCTGTTGCCGACCGATGTGATCGTTGCTGATAAATTTGCTCCCGATGCCAATGCTCAAACCGTTGCTGTTGAGAACATTCCCGATGGCTGGACGGGCTTGGATATCGGCCCCGACTCGGTGAAGGTGTTTCAAGATGCGCTGAAGCAGTGTAAAACCGTCATCTGGAACGGCCCCATGGGTGTCTTTGAGTTTGAGAAATTTGCTAAAGGCACAGAGGCGATCGCCTACACCCTAGCAGAGCTGACCCCCACGGGGACGACGACCATCATCGGCGGTGGCGACTCTGTCGCTGCGGTTGAGAAGGTAGGCGTTGCTAGCCAAATGAGCCATATCTCTACAGGCGGTGGAGCCAGCTTAGAATTGCTTGAAGGCAAAGTACTACCGGGTATTGCTGCGCTCAACGATGCGTAGACTCAGGCTTAAACGATGGTGAATTTAGGTGTGACGTAATTGTGGTCTACATCTCATTGAAGTGAGTCTCGACTGCATCTATAAACCTGAATAACCTAATAGGTGAACTGAAGGATTCTTAGCTGAGAATCCTTCAGTTTTTGCTTGAGTTATTGTGCTGCTAACTGAAATTTCTCACGGTACAAAAACTCTTGAATTAATTATCTTTTTACTTTCGCTAACTCAAAATATGTGAACTGTAGCGGTAGTCTGTGATGTTAGTGCTATTTTAAGGAACGACACAGCATACTTATATAGAGATCCTAAATGAATTGTGAGAGGTGGGGCAGTGCCCGCCCCACCTCTCACCATCTATTTCACAATTCATGTGAGACTGCGATATAAGAAATAGCGATATAAGAAATAACGAATAAGAACTAGAGAAAAACCAGAAATTTATATCAATCAGCGAACTCTATCGTGTTGAGTGACTGAGCTGTTTGTGAGGGGAAATCGCAACTCATGTAGAGCGATCGCCCTTTATTATTCACTAATCTGCGATTGATTTTGAATGGGCTGATATTTCATCCCATGGAAAGAGTGTGCTTTGATTATTTTGTGGTAAGCGGATAGCCATCATTAAACGGTGCTGTCTGGGAGAGCGCCCCCACGGAGGTACTCACCATTCGCTTTAGTTCTAAGCGCATTTTGATCACATACCTAGCGCAGTAAAAAAAGAATTCTGATTTCTACTTGAATCGTGTTGAAATTAACAACACGCGCATCGGGATCAATGATATTGCTTTCCTAGCGTGAGTGCCATTCTACGCAGTTCTGTCTGAGAAGTCTGTCGTCGTTACGAACTTATCTTTGAGGTGTATACGTTTCGATAGGCGGGTTTGAAGTGATTTGGCGTTGCTGTAGCTTGACCTCTTCTCTTTCCTGTTAGATAGTTAGGAAAAAATAAGGAGGGTTGGTGCAGCAGTGGCTTCAGATTGTCATGTTCCTGCTGAAATGTGTTTGAGCTGATGCTCTTGCAAGTATTGACGTTGTGATTCTCAGAATGGTTTCCGTAGCTGGATCTGTTGAGGCGCAGTCGAGGCCGATATCCCTCACGAATGTTGTTTTTGAGACGTATAGTTTGGTTTATGAAACATAAGAAAGAAACAAGTAATCATGAGCCAGCACTATGGCAAAAGCCTCTCCGCTGGTTAGATTCTTTTATTACTGCACGCAATGGCTTACTCATGGCCATTTTGGTGCCTACATTGATCGTCATGACATCAGCACGGGCCTTCGCACAAGACGATGCCCCTTCTGGTGTTGATGCAATCTTGGCTCCGTTAGTAAATGTTTTGGTTGCGGTTCTGTTTTTTCCTATCTTTGGAGAAAACGGATTCCCGTTTATTGTGCTGTGGCTGGCAATAGGCGCTCTTTTCTTCACCTTCCGCATGGGCTTCATCAATTTGCGCGGCTTTAAGCACGCGATTGATGTGGTGCGGGGTACCTATGATGACCCCCACGATGAGGGAGAAGTCTCGCACTTCCAGGCGCTGGCAACGGCAGTCTCTGGAACGGTGGGTCTAGGAAATATCGCAGGTGTGGCGATCGCCATTCAGCTCGGTGGCCCCGGTGCGATGCTGTGGCTGACTCTGGCTGGCTTTTGCGGCATGGTCACCAAGTTTGTAGAATGCACCCTCGCGGTGAAGTATCGTCGTGTTGCCCCCGATGGAAGCATCTTGGGTGGGCCGATGTATTACCTGACTCAGGGGCTTACGAACAAGGGGATGCGTCCTGTTGGTCAAGGCTTAGCGGTCGTTTTCTCAGTGTTTTGCATTGCCGGAAGCCTGGGTGGAGCTAACATGTTCCAGTCAAACCAAGCCTATGCTGCAATCTCCGGCATTGTGCCCGGACTGCCCGCTTGGTTGTTTGGCATTGTTCTCGCTGCCTTGTCTGCATTCGTTATCATTGGCGGCATTCAGCGCATCGGATCTGTGGCTGAAAAGCTCGTTCCGGCGATGGCGCTGATTTATATCTTGGCCTGTCTGTTTGTCTTGCTTGTCAACTTTGGTCAGATTCCTACCGCAATTGGCACCATCATCAGCGAAGCCTTCAACCCAACGGCGGTTGGCGGCGGTATTGTTGGTGTGATTGTGCAAGGTGTTCGTCGAAGTGCCTTCTCGAACGAAGCGGGTGTTGGGTCTGCGGCGATCGCCCACTCAGCAGCTCGTACCGATGAGCATGTGCGTGAGGGTCTTGTGTCTTTGCTAGAGCCTTTCATCGACACAATCGTCATTTGCAACATGACGGCAATCACCATCGTAATCACGGGTGCTTATCTCGATGTCGGCGAAGAGCTGAGCGGTGTTGGTATGACTGCAGCGGCCTTTGGGTCTGCGATTAGCTGGTTCCCCATCGTTTTGAGTATTGCGGTCTGTCTGTTTGCTTTCTCGACCATCATTTCCTGGAGCTACTACGGTATTCAGGCATGGTCTTATCTGTTTGGTGAGCGCACAACGATGGTGTTTAAGGGCATCTATGTGTTTTGCACGTTCCTCGGCTGCTTGGGTAGCTTGGGTGTCATTATCGACCTGAGTGACCTACTCTTGCTGGCGATGGCGTTCCCGAATCTGATCGGATGCTACGTTCTGTCTAATGAAGTTGCGGCTGACCTCAAAGAATACTGGGGTCGTCTCACCTCTGGAACCATGTTGACCTACGAGCAGCGGCTTGCAAGCCAACCCGCTAGCGAGAGTGTCCATTAATCTTGGATGCTTGGTCTGTACTGTGTGGTAATGTTTTGTTGCTGCGCGATTGTTAGGCTCATTGATGCCCCTTGATGACCGTGTCGTCAGAGGTGATGAGTCGGTTGAGTCTAACAAAAGGACAGGTTTAACCCAAAAGAGCTTTGCACTGAGTCAACTCATCGCAAGGCTCTTTTTGGTTTTGAGGGTTGGGGTTTTGTGGTTGGTTACTTGGGTTTAAGCCCTAAAAGGGGGTTAGGTGTATTGGGGCGATCGCCCTAACCATGGGCAGCGACTCGTTGCTTGAGAATGAATAGCCCAATGCCTGACGAGAATAAGACGATGCCAAAAATTAGAGGCACGAAGGTGCCAATGTTTGCTCCTGGCTTGAGCACTGTATCAGCCGGGGAGTTGGGGTTGTAGTAGACATCGATCGATTGGCCGATGGTGTAGTTTTCTTTGGCGGCGGCGATCGCATTTTGTTGTTTACGGTAGGTGCGGCTGGCGGTGGGGCCGCTGCCGAGAGAGTAGCGATCATTTTGATAGCGGGTGCCTTCTACTTCGTAGGTGTAGATCACGGTATAGCTGTAGGTGTAGGCAGGGGGTCTGGAGTCGGTGATGCGATCGCGGTTGATGTTGACTGCTTTTACGTCACCTTGGGCAACGGGCCAACCCTGGCTAACATGAGCTTCTTTGAGAAAGCTCAGCCCAAAGATCGACAATGCTGCTCCGCTGGCGATCAAAAAAAAGGCTAGGCCGAGAATGAGGCGATGGGGTGAGGAGGGAGTTGGGATATCTTTCATGGGAGGGTGTCTGTTCGCCACAACCACGGCGAATCATATGATCAATGGTTCATTATCTATGATCAATGCGTTGGGGTTTGGGTTTATGGGATCGCGATGTGAAACGGAAGGGCGCAATATGTTTTACCCTGTTTTAATCCCTGAGAGGGGTTTGGGTGTTTTTCGACTTGCAATTGCTCTCAAAGTCTAGCCCGATTTCATTGACAAGTTTCAATCCCTGAGAGGGGTTTGGGTGTTTTTCGACCTAGATCTATGTGCCTAAAATTTGGCCTAAAAATGTTTCAATCCCTGAGAGGGGTTTGGGTGTTTTTCGACGCGCTACGCCAATATGACTTTGGGCTGGCCTTTGATGTTTCAATCCCTGAGAGGGGTTTGGGTGTTTTTCGACGTGTGCGGTCTGCATTCATCATCGCGAAACAGACTCGTTTCAATCCCTGAGAGGGGTTTGGGTGTTTTTCGACTACTGAGTCGATGTGTAGCTGAGCTGATGCGAGCTGTTTCAATCCCTGAGAGGGGTTTGGGTGTTTTTCGACTGCGCTCGCAACTTCGCCCAAGTTCAGCTCAGCATGTTTCAATCCCTGAGAGGGGTTTGGGTGTTTTTCGACACGAAGAGGGAAGCAATCCCTGTCCTCATAGTGAGTTTCAATCCCTGAGAGGGGTTTGGGTGTTTTTCGACATATCGTTTCTATGGTATCTGCCTAGTTTGCTGATGTTTCAATCCCTGAGAGGGGTTTGGGTGTTTTTCGACTGCAGAAGTCAGTGTCGATGTCAGGCATGGACTTACGTTTCAATCCCTGAGAGGGGTTTGGGTGTTTTTCGACAGCAAGCTATCAAAGATTGGAGCTTTCAGCAGTGTGTTTCAATCCCTGAGAGGGGTTTGGGTGTTTTTCGACTTGGGCAACGAGAACAAGGTCATTACCTTCTCGTCGCCAGTTTCAATCCCTGAGAGGGGTTTGGGTGTTTTTCGACTCGCGAAGACTTCAGCACCCATCAACAACAAATCGTTTCAATCCCTGAGAGGGGTTTGGGTGTTTTTCGACGGCGGGCGACCGAACCCATTGATATATTTGATTTTCAAGGTTCAGATTCGCGGATTGAGCAAATTCTAACATCCAAATCATCACAACAGCCACCCTCAAACCGCCCCCAACTCTCCAAATCATTCTGCCCCAACGCCTTGCGCCATTGCGCGGATCAGCGATCGCCCTCCAGATTGGCGATCGCACAAGCAACCTGCCTTTCAGCCATTTTTGCCCCAGATCCCACCACAACACCCACCCCCTCGCGCACCCCTAAGCAAAAAAGATCGTCTCATCTCGCACGGCCTCACCGCCAATGCGCTCCACCTTTTGCTGACAGCACTCACAGAGAAAATAAAAGCGAATGCTATCTTCTTGCTCATGAATCAAGCGATTGAGACGATTTCTCAGCTTGGCATACTGCGTTGTCGTCAGGCTACATTCAAACACACTAAACTGCATCCACTGCCCATACGACTCAAAACTAAAAACTAAAAACTAAATTCTCCTCGCCATCCCCATCCCCATCGGCGTTTTTCGCCCGACTCCGGCATAGAGCGCAAAATCAGCAAGAGCGTTCAGTTGCTTCACAACAGCGGCATCCACTCGCCCCAAAATCTGATACGTCACCTGACCCACACAGCCTGCGAACTGGTTGCAGGGGTCTACTTTTGCACCAGTGTGCTGAAACTGACTGCGAGGGTCGATCGCAACCTCGGTGCGAATGTCAAAATAGCTGGGCTGCACAACCTCTAAGATCTCAGGAGAAAACTCGATGTCGCTGTAATGGTTCCAGCGCCGTAGCAGACTGCCAAAAACCCGATCGGGTGTCGGCATCGCGGAGTCATATTTTCCCTGGCGAAATGCGGTAGGCGTATAAAACTGGAGGGTGACTTTGCGGTGTTGGGCCGAGGCTTGTTCAAAGAGCTGAGCGTAGTTGCAGAAATTGGCCCAAGGCTGGGTGCTTTGAGGCGTGCCCAAAACGCTGATGATATGCAGATTTGACGGCCCCAAGTGCCACGGGTTTTGAGGATTGAGATTGAGCCAGAGCGGGTTGAGATGGCTGAAAAGGCGATCGTCTAGAAGAGAAATGCGCCACCAGCAAGCAGTGTTGGGGGCGATCGCCCTGCGGTAATTCCACCGGAGAGGAGAGAAATGTTGACTGTTGAGTTTTGGGGTTTGAGTAGACGGCTTATGGCTTGAATTCAAGCTTGAGAGGTTAGAACTTTTACCGATTTGAAAAGGGCTGAGGGTAAAAGATTTGTTGCCTTGATTGGCATGAAGCTGGTTGGCAAGGTCAGCATCGACAGAACTGACTAAACTCAGAAATAAGGCATGGAGGTGTTTCCCAGAGGTGAACCCCGGAGGAATTGGGGTTTCGGGTAAAAGGTTGAAGACAAGGCTATGGGGCATGGTTGGATGAGTAGGTAGCGTTGAGTGTTGAGTGTTGAGTGGGTGGATGAGAGCTTACATTCAAAATTCAAGCTCAACGTGAATCAATGACCATAAGGGGGAAGACATGCAGATTGATGATTATGGGCAGGCGATCGCACTAAAAAATAAGCTAGATGCGGCATTGCCGTTTCGGATACAGCCTGGAAAGCAGCTCTTGAAAGTGGTCGAAGACCAATCAATCACGGCAGCAACCTGGCTAGACGTAGATAGAGTGATGTATGCCGGAGATGAAGGCGGCATCATGGTCAATCTGCTGCCTGTCGGGGATCACGCAGAACAGGCGTATGTCACATCGTTGACCCACGTGGTGTTTGACCCAGAGCATGAGCTAGCAGAAGAGGTGAAAGCCTATCAGCAGCAGAGAACTCGACAGTTGACGCTGCAAAATCAGGGAGGTTTTGCAGCAGAGTTGTTAATGCAGCAGCAAAGGAAAAAACGCAAATCTAAGCGGAAAGGGTTTGGGAGGTAAGTCAAAGCAGTTTTAAGACGTAAGTTTTGAATGTTGAGTTTTGCATTGGCGGCTCAACCAAAAACTAAAAACTAATCCATCCCTAATTGCTGAATCGATACTCCAGGTTGACAGGTAGCTTAAGTGACTCTTTCAGCCCCTCAAACCTGTAAAACTCACCGACCATGCGCACATTACGAATAAGGCTAACGGGCGGCATGTTGAGGGTGTCGTAGCTCAACACCTGATTGGTAAACATGACATCCAGCGGGTTGAGCGGGTAAGGAAAGGTGAACTCCTGGGCAGCATTTCGTTTGGGAGATGGCAGCTCCTGCACGGTAACCTCGGCCTTACTCATCCATTTACCCAGCCGAAGGTATTTCGGCAATTTCCATTTCCACTTTGAATTGGATGGTTTATCTGGATCTTCTAGAGTTTGGTTCGCCAAAATGAAAAACTCAAACTGGCTTTCAGGGGCAATTTCCTTCGCCCGACCAAAACTGGGAATATTTTTCTGGGTTTTTTGCATCTCAACGTGGTAGCGGTTGTCGGCGTATTTCCAGGTGTTGAGCACAGTCGCGTGACGCACGGCTCTGGCGGGGGTGACGTAGATGCCCTGCTGATTGAGCGGTGTGAGATGAGCCTCATACATCGGCACTTGCTCTGGGCAAAAGTAGCGATAGCTATTTTCTTCTGAAACCGTTGTGGCGTACTTTTTGCTGTCTACTAAGCCCAAGGCGTAGCAGAGCGCGTAGTTGTGCAGCACGGGTTCGGTTTCGTAGAGCCGTCCAATCTCCCGCGTAGCGTAGTAGAGGCTGTCGTGCAATTCTAAGGTGCAGCGATAGACATGGGTCATGGCTCTACGCTCCAGCTTTGGCTGTTTTCTTTTTGCCGGATTTCGGCTTTTGAATATATTTTTGAGCGTAGGCAACAGATTCAGAATTAGCTTGTTCTAGAAGCGATTTGAGTCTTTCTTCATCACTGGTAATGGTTTTGACTTCTGCTAATAACGAATCAAAGTCATCGCCAAGGAAATCGTTATGAGGAATAAACTCATCTGTCATGAGTTGGGCGATCGCCACTTCTGCGGCATTGAGCACATCATCTTCATTTAATGGATCGGGCAGTTGAATTTTCTGATCTGCTGATAACAAATCATAGATCTTTTGAGTCCAGCGTAAGTTGCTCGTGATCTCGCCATCAGCAAAAATAACTCCGACTAGCTGATTGCGAACTCGCCCGGTGCGAGTGGTTTGTGCGCCATAATGGCGAGTTCGCAGAATGTTGTTGAACACATACAAGAAGCCTGCTTCCGTCGGATCTTTTAGCGTCACAATACTAGGGAAGAAAACCTGTGGAAGGATATGGTCTTGGCTATTGATGCGGCTAGTCACTTCTCCTTGACGGCTCATCGTGCCGTTTTCAAAAGGAGCATTGAGGGTGAAGTTCAGGTGTGAATCATCGAAAGGGGTAATGGAATAGGCTGTATCGACTACTACCTTTGACTTTTCAGAGCCAGAATCACCAATGGCGAATCCGTAGATAATGCAGTCTGGCGTAGTCTTGCTGAAGTCTACGTTGTAGTCACACGTTTCCCAATCGCCAATTTTGTAGTTACGCAACAGCTCTCGCCCGGTTAAACGCTCAGGTGTCGATTGCTTGCGTTTGAACATTGCTAAACGACTGATTGTTTCTGAATTGGCTTTATCAACTCCGGCTCGAACTCTGGCTTTATTCAATTCACCATCGGTTTGAAAGAGTGGATAGGATTCGGTCACGCGAATGGTGATGAAGTGGGCATATTTTCCCATTGGCTTAGCTGGAATTGCAGAGTGGAAATACTTAGCATCAACGGTTTTGAGAAGGGTCATTATTAGTCCTCTTCGGTAGTGATTATGGATGGTAAAAAATTAAGCTACAGCTTCTGCTTCGTCACTAGACACATCTTCAGGTTCAGGCTGTTTTACTGCTTTGCGATCTTCATCATCAATTAGGCGATAAAGGTAGTCGCAGGTATCTCGAATCAAGTTCAATTGGGTTCCTGCCAAACGGGCGCGATCGCCCTTGAACGTCTCTAAAAACATATCTTTGACAAAAAACGTGGCGTACTCATAAATAGCCTGCCGTTCTTCTTCTAAAGACAAAGCTCGTTTCCATTCACCGTTAATACAGAGCAGTGTCGGCTTGCCTTCTGCCGTTCTGCGCCGCACATTAGTCATAAGCTTGGCAATGCGAGCCGCAACCACATCAATTAAGGCTTGCTCTCCAGCGACGAGAGCTTTGTCAATTTTGAGAATGACATCAGCAGCTTCATCAACGGGCTTAAGAACAGCATTTGGCTTGGCATACGGACTTTTAGCACGGTAAAAACGGCGATATAGCCGGACGAGTTCTCGAAGTTGGTTCACAGTGGTCTCCTCGGGTTCAAAACAGCGGTAGAAGTCCATATAAAGCTTGATTTTCTCAACGGGAGCAGTGTCCCAATCCAGCTTGCGAATCAGCTTGGTTAGATAGTGGAAAACATAGAGGGGACTGGTTTCTAGGTCACGGGCTAGGGCAGCTAGTTTGCCCCAATCGGGATTACCGTCTTTTTTGCGGTTGACTTCCAGATGAATACAGTAGGCCGCACTCAAAGCGTTTAACGGTGAGAATTTCTTGTCTCCTATCGGCAAGATGGCGTCGAGGCGATGTTGGTCTTGTTTCACCAGCGAGGCGATCGCCTGATGGGCACCATCCAACACAGCCGTTCGTTCGAAATCAGCACCACTGACGTAAGGCGGCACAGGAGATTCAGAAGAAACGACCTTAACATCCAGCACCAGCGGTAGCGCTAGGGTCAACCAGGCTGGCATCACCCAAGATTCTGTATCGGTGGCGTCTCGCCCCGGAGGCAACGCCATAAAGAAGAAGGTCATTGGCTCATCGGTATAGCTCAGTTTGAAGGTTGAGTCTCGCTCGACTTCTTCTTGCAGTAGCAGAGAGTCTACCTGTTGGTAATTTTCAAGTTCGAACTGAGCAACTTGTTTCTTATTGACCAAATGCTTACGGATGTCAGCATCAAATCGAGTCCGTCGAATCCAGGAGTAGGCTTTTTGAATAAAACGGTTGGTTTCTGGGGTAAAGAAGTAGGCTGGATAGAGATAGAGATAGCGGTATTTCCGACCCTCAAAATCTCCCCCAGTGGCGTTAGTTTGATTCATCAAGATCTGGCGCAGCATGATTTCGACTGACCAAATCGCGCAAATCTGCCGTTTAGCCGCTTGGGCATTGAAGAGAATTTGCCGATTGCTATAGACCTGAGGAGCAAATAAAGTGGAAGATTCCATTTGCTCTGTCACGGTGTAAGCCGAACTAGACATCGCGCAGACATTTTCGCGCCCTCGGCCTGTGACTTTGGCTGCTTTGTAGCGGCTTAACTCGGTCAAGAAAGGGTCAGCTTCTGGGGCAACAACTGCGCCAGATGGCAAAGAGGCAATGCGCTGAACATAAATCTGAAGATCATCCCAGCCATCGGGCAAAACGAATTCTTGAATAATGGGCTTAATCAAAGTGGCTGCATGGTTGACCATTCGGGTCATGACATCTCGAAGCTGCCCATCATCTAAATGTGAGTTTTGTTGAATATATTTAGCTGCTAAGTAGTACCAATCAAGCGGCACACCACCTGTTTTCTTGAGACTTTGGATTGCCCGAATTGCTGGCAGTTCTGAGGCTAATCCCATAAATTCACATAGCTTTTGAGTTAGGTCTAACTCAGGTAAGGCTGTGCGTTTTGCTTTGTTTTTTTGTTTTTGCCAAGCATTGAATCGATCGCCCCAATCTCCCCAGATTCGACGACATAAGAGATCGCCAAATTCTGCTAACCGATCGATCCGGTAGTCTTCACCAAAGTCAATTTCTAAATGCTCTGGTAAATCGCCTGCTGTTTTGAAGTTAGCTAAACTTGCACTCCGTTTCGCCGCAGATGAACTTTTGGTCGATGGAATGATTCGACAGGCTGCTAGATTAGCGACCTCCATCAACTGGTCAATTTCAAAGAAAAGCCAGTAGTAATCGGCGAATTTGATGCCTTTGCCATCTCTTGCAAAACCGATCTGGCGATCGCGAAGTCGTTCGCGACAAAGTGTTTTGACTTTATGAATAACGGCGTCTGCAATTTTATCTGTCAAAATACTGGGTGCATCTGCTTTCGCGAGATATACAACACCATCTGGCAAATAAAGCAACGGCGTATAAAACTCGTCTGGATGAAGATCCATCAGAGCATTGTTAATGATATTTGTTAGAATACCTCGATTATCTGATAGGGCATGGTAGGTGAATTTTAACTGCCCTTCGTTACTTAAACTTTTGAGTATGGGTGAGAGTTTTTGAATATCTTGAGGATGTTTGATTACCGACGCGAAGCGATCAGATAACTTGACTAAATTGACCAGTACGTTGCGAACTCTGCCATCTAAACGGTCGTCATCTAAAGGCTTTAACCCACGGGTGATCATGCCTAAGTCGGCATCATATTTATCGCCTGCGTTATTGCTAATCCAAATAATGTCGTCAATATAATCTTGCCAATCATTCCCCAGAAACTCATCCAGGCCGAATGTTTGTATTTTCTGAATAACGTAGTCTCTTCCCAAGTTGGGAGCATCTAACTTATTCGGAGCACTCTCTACCCAGTCGCGATCGCGCCATTTGCCTTCAGCATCTTGCACAATTAACCACGATTGATAGTCAGGAAATTTCTCATAGTCATGCAGCATATAAGACGCTGTGTAGACGCGAAATTGCAGATCCTCACAGTAAGACTTGACCTGGTTTTTCCCGATATCTGACTGTTGTAGTCGCCTCGCAATGCGGTAAGCAGGCAGGAAACCGTTGAGCAAATGGGCTGGCAAGGACTGATCGCCTGCATTATCTCGCCGCTTGACGGTTCTTCGTGCGTCCAACCGCTCGAAGAATTGCCCACCCTTAGCGGTTGCGCCTGCTAACTGACCCGTGAGTTTTGGCAGCACATATTCGGCAAAGTCGGTTAGTAGGCGATCGCCCGCATTATCCTTAGTTTCACGAATTGCCTGCTTAAATAAACGAATTGTCAGCAGTTCTGGCTGAGCGGATGGCTGTTCTGTCTCATCGTTCAGATCTACCCCTAGATCTTCTTCGGGTAAATCATCTAATGCCTTGTCTAGCCGTTCAGATGATTGCTGTTTTCCAAATATTGATAGCTGCTCATCACTCATTTTCGTTCTCCTCTGAAATAGGCTGATACTCGTGAATGATCTCTCCTTGAACCATCCAGAGCTTGCCAAAGACATCAGACTGCTCCAACCCAAGAATCAGGGTGTTGATAATTTCTCGACGATCCTCAAAGGTTGAACGGGGCGCAAGACGTAATATGACGATACCTGGGTAGTCAGTAGGGTTATAGCGAAGACGATTGCCAAACCCCCCGATCGCAGGTGACTAAACACCGCCCCTCATGACGACACACCTCAATGAGCTGAGCATCAGGCGCAGATGACAACTTTTGTTCCCGCACTGTGGCAACATCATGTCCTGCCTGCCGTAGCCAGGTGACAACTCGAATATTTCCCAAGTGTTCGTCCAGCTTGATCTTCATACCTGGACTTCCTCAGAACGATGTAAGGGAATTTCAGTCCAGTGACCCCGCGCCATTTCTGCACCATAGGCAAGGCAAGCCAAAATATCTTCTTGCTCAATACCGGGATATTCCTCAAGAATGCTATCGATGGATTCTCCCGCTGCCAGATAATCTAAAATCAGCGAAACCCAAATGCGGTGACCTTTGATGCAGGGCTTGCCGAAACAAACATTAGGGTCGATGGATATCCGTGATAAGAGAGCGTCATTGTTCATAGTTTTCTCCAGAAAGTGATCAAAGACTGCTTATTAGCTGGGCTTGGGAGTGATATCTAAAGGTTTCAGCAAATCCACCCCTCATCTGTTTTATCCTTCCAGTGCCAGATCAGCGTTTCGAGCATGAGTGCTGATTGGCCAAAAGCAATGGTGTAGGGCGGGTCGCGGTCATTGGGGCGATCGCTTAATCCATACGCCTGAAACTGCATCGGTAACCCCAACTTAGCTCGCAGGTAGTCTCGGCGGTGATCGGAGACGTAGCAAACTAATCCCCGCCGATAAAGGGCGCGACTAATCGTATTGTCACCTGCGGTTACTTCTAGACCCTTGAGAACCTGTACTTTACCGAGCCGAGCTAATTCGCTAACGTCACCCGCATAGTAAAAATGCCAGTTTTCCCGCACTTCTCGATAATCCAATAACCGCAGATAGCACAGTGCGTAGGTCTCGAATCGTTGTGTCGGGATGCCCGTTTGCTTGGCAAAAGCGAGAAACTGAGACTTTTCCATCGTCTCAAAGACAAAGTTGCTCAGCAGCCCAGGCAAGTTATATGTTTTAAATCGATCCCTTTCTGGTTCATCTAAATTCGTTACATCGTAAACTGCACAATCCAGTTGGCTACTTCCTCGAAAACTTCGAGCTTCCTGCAAGACAGCCTGTTTTCCAGAGTCCTTACACTGACGAATTTGTCCAAATTTTTGCTTGATACTAATTCCTAAGGCTTTCTGAATATCAGCACCAAAGTTCTTCGCGGCCTCCGGGTAAGATTTTTTCATATAGTCTGTTTTGTTTAGTTCGTCATAAATGAAGGTAGACTGAATCCCACCCCAGCGCTTTGGATAGTCATTAAACTGATTTATGAACGTCCAGGCATCTCGAACTGACTGGGTAAAAGAGACGCGATCGTATTCTTCATCATGTGTCAGAGCTGCTGATTTTCCTTGATGTGCCTGAAACAAACGTGCAACTAAGTAATTGGGAATGAGAGCATAGGCTTGATAAGTCTCAAAACCCTTATGTCTTCCCAATCGCCCAAACCGTTGGATGAAATTGCCCGCGTCCGCTGCTTCAAAGATTAAGAAATTAATTCTGAAGTCTACACCCACATCAATCGTAGAAGTTCCAATCAGTAAGTCTGCGTCTGAAACTGATCTGGCTCGGTCACTTTCTCCCGTCAGACTCGTATTCGATAAAACAGTTAAGCCATATTGTTCAAATAAAGGCTTAAAAACAGCAATGAGTTTATAAACAGAGGCAATCGAGTTAAGGATAATAGCTCCTTTACTTCCAGGATGGTCTAAAAAGAATTTGAGAATAACTGGTTCTGAATTTTCCAGAATCCAGTCATATCCTGATTTAGAGTTGGGCTGTAACTCTGCTGGAAAATTAAGTTTTATGGGCTGGCTAATTTGCCTCCACCCCATAGCCTCTTCTGCTGAGAATCGATACTTTTTCTCTTTGACTGGATCAATGATTTTATAGTTGAGGCTTGAGCGATCTAGAAATCTTTTGAGAAGGTCACTTGGCGTAGCCGAGAGAAACAAAAACTTTCTGCCAGAACCAGAAGTATGCCTGATTAGGAGCAGTGCATTAAAAACACTGGCAATTTGAGGTGAGGAAAAAATATGAAACTCGTCAAAGAGAAAGATTTTATAACTTTCGTCAATCTTGCGAAATAGTTTGTCAGGATTATCTCCCTTGCTAGGATTTTTAGGATTACGCCTCAAGTAGCGGAAATCATGAATGTAGTGAAAGATATCCGGGTTAGTTAACAAAATCTCAGAATTGTCAGAGCGATCAAGAATTCCCTGTTGTTTTGAAGGCAATTGATGTGTCTCAACAAAATTCTCCAGCGTTGTTCCAGTCAAGCGAAAAATTTGAGGATCATAGTCTTTCGGATCAAAATTAGCCTTATATTGTCGGACTTGCCGTTCCTGGTCTTTTGCCAACTCATTGGTTGGATACATTGCCATTGTGTAGTTTTTTCCGGTCATGGCAGGAAGATAAGCCGCGAGACTTTTGCCATCGCCCGTCATAGCCGTGTTGAATACGACATCAATATTCGGATCTCTCAGCACTTTTAGGGTTTCGTACTGATGCCATGACAATGTCCAGCCTGGAGGAAGATGTATTTCCTCAGATAAAGCTTCTGCCGGACAAGAATAAACAGATTTCAGCCTAATTGAGAGCATGAAGTGTACGTATCTAATTGCATGAGTTCATATTGGCAAGCATACTAGAGTCAGTCAATAGATGTAGAGGTAAAGTGTACGTGCACTTCAAGGAGTTTCATGCCCCATAAGCGTTCTTCCATCACCCTGTCTATTTCAGATCACGAAAAAGCACAGCTAGAGCAGCTCGCCCTTGCCTTTGATCAAACCTGGGGCGAAAAACCCAACGTGTCCAAATTGTTGAAAGCGATCGCCCGTGGTAAGCTCCGCCTCGCTGCTAACCATGATTGGAGTCGCGATCGCATCGATCGTTTGAACCGCATTTTGGGCTGGCTCAAAGATAACGGCCAACTAGATGCCGCCTTGGAGTTAGCCCGGATCTTGCTAGAGCGTAGCGAACTTAGCCATCCACTGCGTCACGAGATTCAAGCCTGGGCAGACAACCCTAGTGCCCTTTGGCGCATCGAAATTGATCGCTGTATTCAACAGCAGCGCCCCTTTCGACTCAGCTATCAAGATGCCGCCGATCGACTGTGGAACTTTACCGTGCGCCATGCTGTTCTCCAACGCTACGAAGACCGCCAGTACTTAGACTGCTGGTGCGATGAAACCGAAGGCAACCAAGACGTTGAAGCCTTGCGACACAACTGGTCTTTACGCCTAGACCGCATTCCTGAAGAAGCCGTCATCTCCCGCGCCGATGGGCATTGGCAACCCGAACTCAGTCATATTCAAGTCGAGTTTCACCTGCTGCGCGGCTTGGCTTTTGGTTATCGATCTAAAACTAAAGCTGATATTGCCAGCGAATGGCTAGATGAACAGCAAATTAAACGAGTGGTGCGACGGATTCACAATACCTTTTGGTTTTTTCGTGAGGTGCGGCGTTATGGGGCTGACTGTATTGTGATTGGCCCAGAAGAGGTGCGCGATCGCTTTGCCCAAGATGTGTCTGCACTCTTCAAGCACTACTTCCCTGAACCCAATGACTGAACCTAATGAAAGGCTTCTCAGTGCTGACCTGTGCCAACTCTCTTGACTCAAGTGCGTATTGCTAATAGGACGTTCTTCTGTCTCAGCAAAAATAAGTATATTTGAACAAGCGAGCTTTCCAGTCTTCAGATGTTCCTAGAATTCTGAAAACTGGAAGGGCTTAGTTTTTCCAGATCATTAAGCGGGTGGCGGGAATCGAACCCGCATCATCAGCTTGGAAGGCTGAGGTTTTACCACTAAACTACACCCGCATGGTGGCGATAATGAGAAGCAACGCCTGTATAGCGCCTACCTAGACTAACATATCTGAACCCGATGATAAGCGCTGCCGCTGTCTTTTTTCAAGGGGCATAGGAACGCACATTTAAATTCGCTGAAGTCGCTCTGTTAGAAGCGTGTAAAATCCATCGGCATCGACGGTGTTGATCACATGAACAGCGCCGGGTTCTGTGCCCCACCAGTCCACTACGGTTTTGCCCAGGGTTAAAGGACTACAGGTTTCGACTGAGACATGGCAGTGTTTGCCAGAGTAGAGCTGAGGCTGAAGCAGGTAGGTAATGACGTTGGGGTCATGCAGTGGGCCACCGGGCATGTCGTAGCGATCGCCATCGAGGCGACCATAGTGCGATAGCAGGTCGGCGGCGGCTTGCCCGACGGGGGTGGCGATCGCACGAATAGCGGCGAGACGATCGGGGGTTGTCAACACTTGGTGGGTCACGTCTAGGCTCAAAAACGTGATGGGAATGCCGCTGCTTAAAACCACTTCGGCGGCGTGGGGATCAACATAGATATTAAATTCTGCTGACGGGGTGACGTTGCCGTGGGTGATTGCGCCTCCCATCATGACGATCTGATGAATGTGCTCGGCAATCTGCGGTGCTTGGATGAGGGCGATCGCCACATTGGTCAATGGGCCTAGGGTCGCAAGCGTAATCGGGACTGCGGCAGAAAGCAGCGTCTCGATGAGAAAATGGACGCCATGTTGCGATTGAAGGGGGAGGCGGGGCTCAGGCAGTGTGATGCCCTCTAGTCCGGTTTTGCCGTGAATGTCTTCTGCGGTGTGGAGCGATCGCACCATCGGACGAGGGCAGCCCGAGTAGATCGGGATCTCTCGATGATTTGCCAGCTCACAAATCTTGCGGGCGTTGGCTTGGGTGAGCGCTAAAGGTACGTTGCCCGCAACGGTTGTGATGCCGAGAATGTCGAGTTCGGGGGAGGCAAGAGCTAGCAAGATGGCGATCGCATCATCAACACCGGGGTCGCAGTCGATAATAATAGGCAGCGGGCTCATGGCTTAGTCCATTAAAAATTGGCTATCAAAATTGGCTATCAAAATTGGCTATCAAAAGCGGCTAGAAGCAGACTCAGGTACACTGCACTTGTCTTTTAATTCTTGATTCTGCGCGCAGATGATTGTTCTGTTCTGTGGTTTGGTTGTTCCAACGGTTTCTTCTGGCTTATGACGACTCCCTCCTCTGTGGCTGATGCAGCTTCGTCTAAATCGTCTCAACTGAGCTTTGGGACAAAATTCTCCTATGGCTTTGGAACGATTGGCACGGCCTCGACCGGGAGCATGTTGGCCTTTTTTTTCATGTTCTTCATGACCGATGTCGCAGGTCTGCCCGCTGCGGTGGCGGGCAATATTTTGGTGATTGGGCAGATTAGTGATGCCATTAGCGATCCGATCATTGGGCTGCTGAGCGATCGCACAAAAACCCGCTGGGGGCGGCGCTTTCCCTGGTTGATTTTCAGCGCGGTTCCGTTTGGCCTGTCCTTTTTGCTGCTGTGGCTGATTCCCACCTCAAACCCTGGGCTACTGTTTCTTTACTACGTTGTCGTGGGGATGCTGTTTAAGACCGCATATACCGCCGTCTACCTCCCCTACGTTTCGCTCACCCCCGAATTAGCCAAAGACTACAACGAGCGGACTCGCCTCAATAGCTTTCGCTTTGCGTTTTCTATTGGCAGCAGCATTCTGGCGCTGATTTTGGCGGGCATTATTTTTGACCAGGTTGCCGATCCAGCGCTGCGCTATGTGATTTTGGGCGGCGTGGGCTGCTTGTTATGCATCGTACCGCTTTATGTCTGTGTATTTGGGACATGGCGGACGGTTCGCGCGTCTGAAAATCAGCGCGATCGCCAGACGCTGCTTCCGTCTATTCCTATCAAAGAGCAGATTCAGATCGCCTTACGCAATCGCCCCTTTTTGATCGTTGTCGGCATCTATCTGTGTTCGTGGCTTGCGGCTCAGATGACAGCGGTGGTGATGCAATATTTTGTGGTCAGTTGGATGGGGCTATCGTCTAGCGTATTCACCACCTTTGCTCTGACCGTTCAGGGAACCGCTCTATCGATGCTGTTTGTCTGGAGTGCGGTGAGTCAACGGGTGGGCAAGAAGGCCGTCTACTTTATGGGAATGGGTCTGTGGCTGATTGCCCAGCTAGGGCTTTTTATGCTGCAACCCGGTCAAATTGTGCTGATGTACGTGCTGGGCTTCATGGCCGGATTTGGAGTCTCGACCGCCTATCTGATCCCGTGGTCGATGTTGCCCGATGTGATTGAACTCGACGAGCTTGAAACGGGTCACCGACGGGAGGGCGTGTTTTACGCCTTCATGGTGATGATGCAGAAAGTGGGGTTGGCCGCAGGCTTGTTCTTGGTCGGGCAGGCTCTCAGCGCAGCCGGATACATCGAGCGATCAGGTGGAGACGTGGTGCAAGCCCAGCCTGAATCAGCTTTGATGGTGATTCGATTGGCGATCGGGCCGATTCCCGCCATTATCTTAGGGCTGGGGCTGTTGCTGGCGTATTTCTATCCCATCAGTCGCGAGGTTCACGCTTCGATTGTGATGAAACTCCATCAGCAACGACAAGACGATGCGGACGATGCGGCAGTTCTCAATGCTGATAGCTCAGCCGAATTTTCTAACGAAACAAAAAACGAAACAAAAAACGAAACACAGTCTGATGTATCGGATGCAGGTCAGGGTTTACCCGATGCTGACCCAGTTAAGGATGATGCTCCAGACCATCAATAAGCCGCCCGACTGTTGACCCAGATCGCTTCAAATTGGGTTCTGGAGCAGAAACCGTCAAGGCTTGAAATTCTACGCTAGCTTAGGAGGTAATGCCCATTCGATACTCTCATTCTTAACCGCTCAACTTATTGTGTTGATTCACGTGTTGTTTACTCCAGTCTCTGTTCTCTATCGTCGGTCTAGATTGTGGGTGGCGATCGCCATCTCCGGATTGTTGCTCAATGCTTGCTCCAATGGTTTGGGGCAGTCGTTACAGCAATCACTCTCTGCTGATCCCCAGCTTGAAGAAAACGCGGATCAACTTGGAGCTGAGGCGTTGAGCCGTGTAGATGCTTGTCCGCAGGATGTCGTCGATCAGCTTCCAGATAGTTTTCCTGGCGCACTTTGCTATCCCAATGGGGAGCTGGTTGAGGCGCGATCCCCAGATGCCTCAACTAATGCTGCGACTAATGCTAATGCTGATGCTAATGCTGATGCTAATGCTGCGACTTCCGCAGAAGATGCTGCACAAGATGCGACAGAGGCCGTGCAGACGACTTGGACGACTTCAGACCCTAAGACTCAGGTGCTGCAATTTTATCGATCTCAGCTAGAGGATGATAATTGGGAGATTACCAATCCTTCAGAGGTGGATCAGGCGATCGAGTCGGGCTCTAATGAATTGGGCTCTAATGAATCGGGCTCTAATGCAGGGGCAGCACCTGCATCGACAGATGGGGAACAGGCTCGTGATTCTAACGAGGGTTCGCAGCTAGAAACTCGCATTGAAGCCGTGAAGGCGGGCGATCGCGCCACCATTACATTAGCTGCGGCAAAGGCGACGGCAGAGGCATCCCCCGATCAGGCTGAAAATCAAGCCGAAAATCAGGCCGAAAATCAGGCCGCAGCAGCAGGAGCTGAGGCAGAATCTGAAATCACCACAGAATTTACGGTCGAATGGCAACCATCAGATTCTACTCAGGCGCAATTCGACGAAAATGGCACGAGTGCCGATGATATCGATGCGACGAATCCAAGCTCAGGAACCTCAAATGCAGCGTCCCAAGGGCCAAGCCAGGGATTCAATCAATCGTCTTCGTCTCGTCCAAGATCCTCTGGGTCTTCAACGTTTTCCGATCTAGACGAAGCTCCTGATGATCTAGAGCCTTATCTGAGGGATTTGGCACCGCTCAATGTCTTGACTCCAGTTTCTCGTTCAAATGGCTCATCTAACGCCAGCCGTGCTGAGTTTGCCCCCAACGCTACCGTCAATCGCCGCACCTATGCACGCTGGCTGTTTGAGACGAACAATGAGCTGTATGGCGATCGCCCTGCGCGAAAAATTCGGGCTGCGACAGCAACGGCCCAACCTGTGTTTAGCGATGTGCCCAAGAGCGATCCCGACTTTGAGGTAATTCAAGGATTAGCCGAAGCGGGCTTGATCCCCAGTCCGTTGTCGGGTGCTTCAACCCAAGTGAGTTTTCAACCCGATGCGGCGCTGACGCGCGAAGCCCTGCTGACTTGGAAAGTGCCCTTAGATATTCGAGGCACTCTTCCGGTTGCGACGGTCGATGCGATTGAGCAGACCTGGGGCTTCCAAGACGCCAATCGGATTAACCCCAATGCGTTGAAAGCCGTGTTGGCCGACTATCAAAATGGTGACAACGCAAATGTGTTGCGGGCATTTGGCTATACGACGCTGTTTCAGCCCCAAAAAGCCGTGACCCGTGCAGAGGCCGCCGCAACGCTTTGGTATTTCGGCTATCAGGGCGAAGGACTTTCTGCCCGCGAGGCTCCGACCGATGATTCATAGCCTGGAATTCATAACCTGGAATTCACAATCTGGAATTCATGATACGGAATTCATAATCTGAGTCTTTAGCTTCCGAGCTTAAAGGCTTCGACAAATAGACCGAAGACCAGACCAATCTTGACCGAATTTAGCAGCTCGATCCCCAATAGTTTTTGGCGGGGTGGGCGGTTTGTTTCGATGGCTAATCGACGGGTGCCGTATACGAACCAGCTTGTGAGTTCCGTAAATCCTAATAAGAGAAGAGAAATAAGGATGTCATTATCTGCCGACTGGCCTGCTGTGGTTGAGACGACGGTTGCTGCGAAGTTACCTATCAGCAAACCGATTACAATAATAGAAAGCCGTCGCCACGGGTTGTTAAGCCAAAGCGTGAGTTGATCGAGCGATCGCCCAACTAAGATTGTTAGCCGTGTATTTTGCATAATTTTGTATTTTGCACGATTTTGAATAAGCCTCTCGACCCATAGACATGCAGGGGATTAAGCCTTACTTTAACTCCAAGTCGCGACATAGACGAACGTCTAGGGTGTTGCTCAGGGGCATTTTCTGAAGCAGGTGCAGAATTCGCTCATAGGCTTTATGAGTCGCCTCTATACGTGGGTTTAATCAGGTAGGTTTAATCGTGGGCTTAATCGTAAGAACGCTGGACATGACTGGCTTAACATGACTGATGGGCAATTCGTCATTGACCCGGCTGTAGCTTGAGTCTTTGCGGATTCTTGAACTGGTTTCAGCTTGCCCGACATTTTTAGCAGCTACAGTGCTTAGCATCTACAGTGCATTGACGGTGACGCCCAAGTGACGTGGTGCAGACGAGCCATACTCTTGAGCCACACAACCGGGCAATACAGATGAGCCACACGGCTTAGGCATTGTGCAACTTTTCCTCCCTATACCATCAGCGATTGTGAGGATCTCAACCCTTGACAGATCAACGTCTCAACCAACATGCATCCGATCAAAAAATTGACTCCTCTGCTTCTGCTAGACCCTATGTCTTGATTGGGGGAGTGATGGGGGGACTGGTCGGCATTGGGGTGCTGCTGTTTATTCTGATGCAAAACCTAGAGATTGTTGTTGAACCCGGCATTGCGCCCACCGAAAGCCCTACTCTTTCCGAATCGACCGAATCACTGGGAGACAATGAGCCAGCCAATGCTGGGAATCAGAATGCGGCATCAGAAGAGGGGATTTCTGCTGAACCCGGTGCAGAAGACGGTAGCGGGGTAGATAGTTCTGATAACGCCCCGATTCAGATCGCCCCTGGGGATCGCGTCGGTGGACTGAGGGTGAGCAACCAAACGACTCACCCCCTGCGAGTCGCGCTGCTGCCTCAAGCGAGCGGTAAAGCTGAGGATGAGGGACAGGTCTCGACTTATAGTGAGCCAGTCCATTGGGATTTTGTCCCTGGTGAAGGAGCGGCAGGGGGGCTTGTTTTGGCGGTGCCTGACAACACGTTGACCCTGCAACCGGGTGATGTGTTGACGGCCTTTGCCCAAGATGGTTCTCAGCGCTACTGGGGGCCGTTTGTGGTGGGAGCTACCTCATTTCCCCAATGGGATGATCAATCGGGAGAATGGAGCCTCATCTTGAGAGATGATTCCTAGTTAATGTTCAATGTACGCGCTTGATTTTGCATGGCACAGCGATCGCCCAACCTAACCCTTCGCCCAACCGTCGATGCTGATTTAGACTTTGTCATGGCGGCAGAGGGTCATCCTGATAATCGCCCGTTTGTGGGGCAGTGGTCGCGGCAAGAGCACGCCGATGCTTGCACTGATCCCGACCACCGTCACTATATTCTGCATGGTGACCAGAATGCGGGATCAAACCCGAAATCTTTGCAGGCCAATGTAGATCCTGTGGTGACAGCGCGAGTCGGCTATCTAATGATGCAGGGGATGACCGATCCCCACCTGACGCTCCAGATTCGGCGCATTGTGGTGACGGAAAAGGGGAAAGGCTATGGCCGCATGGCGTTGCGGCTCGCCAAGCAAATAGCTTTTGAGAAATTTTCGACCCATCGGCTGTGGCTCGATGTGAAAACTCACAACCCGAGGGCACGCCATCTGTATGAATCAGAAGGATTTGTCTACGAGGGAACCCTGAGAGAGTGCTGCAAGGTGGGCGATCGCTTCGAGTCTCTGGCGGTGCTGTCTATTTTGCGCGAAGAGTACGAGAAGAACCGATGACGAAAATAAGAAAATTCAGGATTTGCCCGATGTTTTTTGTATGATCCTATTGAGAATTAATTTCAAAAAGATGTACAGTGACGAAAGAGCGAATCAGGTCGTATCGTGATCAATGTCGCTTTCCATGCACAGTCTGTGACGCTCTGTAGTCCGTGATTTTTAGTCCATAACGCTTTTTTTGAGGTCTTCTGCCCTCTATGCTGTCGATTTCTCCTGGCGGTCAGAAACGCCAAAATCTTTCAACATCTCCCCATGGTTCTGCCGACGTGCTCTCCCTCGATCGGGTGACGCGTCAATACGATCGCAGCCAAGCGCCTGCGGTGTGTCAGGTTTCTCTCACGCTTCACGATGGAGAGTTGCTGGGCTTGTTGGGGCCGTCGGGGTGTGGCAAGACGACACTGCTGCGGCTGATTGCCGGGTTTGAGCGGCCTCAGGCTGGTTCTATTTCTCTGGGGCAGCAGATTGTTGCGGGAGACCGTTGGCTCCCTCCAGAAAAGCGTGGCATCGGCATGGTTTTTCAAGACTATGCTCTATTTCCTCATCTCACGGTCGGGAAAAACGTGGCGTTTGGTCTACGGCAGCGTGGGCTGGGTCAGCGGTGGCGATATGGGCTACGCTCGGGCAAGCCCACGCTCGACATTCATCAGCGAGTTCGCGAGGTGCTGGAATTAGTTGGTCTATCGGGCTTAGAGCAGCGCTTTCCGCATCAGCTCTCGGGGGGGCAACAACAGCGCGTTGCCCTGGCACGGGCATTGGCTCCTTTTCCTCAGATGGTGTTGCTCGACGAACCTTTGAGCAATCTCGATGCCAAAGTGCGCCTACAACTCCGTCAAGAGCTAAGAGACATCATTAAGTCAGCCGGGGCTTCGGGCATTTTTGTCACCCACGATCAGGAGGAGGCGCTCTCCATTTGCGATCGGGTCGCGGTGATGCGACAGGGCCATATCGAGCAGATGGGTAGTCCTGAAGATCTATACCAAGTGCCAGCGTCTCGGTTTGTGGCTGAGTTTGTGACCCAGGCCAATTTTGTTGCGGCTCACTGTCAGGAAGGCACTTGGTCTACGGCATGGTGTGACATTGCGATCCCAGAGGCCGTGGATGCAAGAGCTTTTGCTGCGTTGAGGCGCGAGGGGCTTCAGTCTGATGCTGCAAGGTTGAGCCAGACCTGTTCTAACCAATCCTGTGCCCATCAGGGGTCACAAGAGACGCAATCTAGCGAGCAGAGCGTCTCCGCCCAGGGGTTCCCATCTGGCATGGCGCTCGATTTGATGGTGCGCCAAGAAGATGTTGAGATTGAGCTGGATGAATCGAGTCTGATTTCAATTCGCGATCGCCAATTTCTCGGCAGAGAAAATCGCTATACGCTCCAGGCTCCGACCGGGCAGATCATCATTGCCCGCACGGGGGCAGATGTGGTGCTGCCGATCGGGTCTACGGTGCGGGTGGCGATCGCCAGCGATGCAGTCCGGCCTTTTCCGCCTCGTCATGGGTCTGAGGTGGCGGCTGATGGGGCTGCTGATAGGTCTTAGGGGCTGAGAAACCTTAGGGTCTGAGAAACGGCGCAATCTCAGATAGATTCAAACCAGGGATCTACAATGCAGATCTTAAATTCATAACTCGCGTGAAAAGGGGAAAGATCTGTATGGCTGCTGCGAATGTGCTGCCCAACTATGTCAAGGGTGAGTGGGTTGATTCTGCTGCGTCAGAAACTCTGGATGTGGTGAATCCGGCGACGTTGGAGCGTTTGGCGCGAGTGCCGTTGTCTCCGGCAGCGGAGCTGAATCAAGCGGCAGATATGGCTCAGGCAGCCTTTGTCGAATGGCGGCGAGTTCCGGCTGCGGTGCGGGTGCGCTACTTGTTCCACCTGCGGGAGCTGTTGGAGCAGCAGTTTGACGACCTGGCTCGCACGATTACGCTGGAGTGTGGCAAAACTCTGGCCGAGTCGCGGGGCGAAATGCGACGGGCGGTAGAAAACGTCGAAGTGGCCTGCGGCATTCCCATCTTGATGCAGGGCTACAACTCCGAAGACATTGCGCGGGGCATTGACGAGCAGATGATTCGCCAGCCCTTGGGCGTCACAGCCATTATCGCTCCGTTCAACTTTCCCGGCATGATTCCCTTCTGGTTTATGCCCTATGCGATCGCCTGTGGCAATACCTGCATCGTCAAGCCGTC
>JBARXP010000233.1:0-6619 GCA_049647405.1 Elainellaceae cyanobacterium
GCCCCAATCTCATGGTCATGGACGAAGGACGGGCGATCGCCACAGGCACAAAACACCAAATTTTTGAACGCCCCGGCCATCCCCGCGTTGCCCAAATTACAGGGTGCAAAAATTTCTCCCGTGCCGTGGTTCGAGGCTCAAACATTCTAGAGGCCAAAGATTGGGACTGCACCCTCGAAACCCTCGAAACAGTGCCGGATACTCTCACTCAGGTGGGCATCCGGGCTCATCAGATCACCTTTATGGATGTGCCTCGCTATTATCAAATCGACGATAAAGATGGGGCTAACCCTAATATTTTTCCCTGCTGGCTGGCCGAAAAAAGTGAAACTCCCCACCGCATGACGCTGTATCTAAAGCTCAACAGTCCACCGACCAGCCCAAGTGACTACCAGTTGCAGGCAGAGGTCTTTAAGGAAAAATGGATATCGCTGAAGTCAAAGCCGTTTCCTTGGCATGTGCAGCTCGATCCGGTTCGGCTCATATTGATGAGTGAATCATCGACTCTAGACTGAGTTGCTGGAAGCGATTGAGGCGATCGCCCCAAAATGCTCTAAAACAGCAACTCCAGCTAAAGCGGCTAGAAATGGTGAAGATGTCCGTCACATTGAAGTTAAGTTCTTCAACGTGACGGATATCTTTTCAGCAAAGCGTTGAGAAGCAAAGCGTGGAAAGATTACAGGTTTTGCACTTCCTCCAAGATGTGTTCTTGCTGCTGTTCAGCCCTTATAGGACGATAGGTCAGGTTGGAGACTACGACAAAAGCGACCAGACCTACCAACGGACTAATCAACGTTGGAAAACCGTCGAAATCAAGAGTAAATAAGCTGTTGGGAATGTAGAACAAGGTGTTCTCAATACCAAACATCGTGGGCATCAGGGCAAAGAAAAAGAGCCGGGTAACGGAGCCCGCAATGATACAGGCTAAGGCTCCTTGCCGAGTAGCTTTGCCCCAAAACAGCCCACCCAAAAGGGGAACAACTAATCCGGCAAATCCTAGGTCAAATCCCAGCAGCAACAGCACCCCAGTTTGGGGCACTCGTAGCCCTAAAAATACTCCCAAGATCGTGATCACGATCGCCATCAATCGAGTAATCAGCAAGAGGCGATCGCCCCCTCCTGCATGACCCGCTCCCCCACCATGACCCGCTCCCGCTCCATGACGGATGCCAAAAACATTGTGAGCCAACACTGATGAGGTGCCTAAAATTGCGCCATCGGCGGTTGAGAGCGAGGCCGACAAAATCGCTGCTATCACGAGCAGTCCCAACGCCGGAGGCACAACATTCTGAAGCAGAGCAAAGAGTACCGGGCCATCCGCGACAACTCCTGCCTCTTCGAGAATTCGATTGGCCGACAGCGCTATGACCGAAAAAGGTAACCCCACCAGTAAGGTGCCAGCAGAAGCTGCAAAACAAGCTTTTTGAGCCGTTTCTGGACTTTCTGCCGAGAAAATTCGAGCCATAAAGTCAATCGCCACCATGTTGCCTAGGCCAAGTGCCAAAAGGCTGGCCCAGTTAATGGCTGCGCCTGACCCCACTGAAGTGAGCTGTTCCAGGGCTAGAGGCCCCATTCCAGGCTCAATCGTGAGACCAAAATTAGCCACCAGATAAATCAACAACCCTAACGTACCGACCAGGGCAATTACGATTTGCATCGCGTCGGTGTAAGCCACCGCAAACAGCCCCCCCGAAACGGTGTAAGCAAAGACGAGCGCGGCTAGCAAAGTAATGCCGCCGATGTAGCTCGTCCCCAAAAAGGTTTGGAACATATAGCCGCCAGCAACTAAGTTGCCAGCTAGCAGAAACGAAAAACTGACTGACATAATGCAGGCAGCAATCAGTTCAACCGGGCGACCGTACTTGACCCGATAGAAGTCGGGAATCGTAATCAGCCCCATACGGTTCATCGGTTTGGCTAAAAATGTCCCCGTTAAAAATAAACACAGCGACAACCCGATGGGTAACGCTGCACCCGCCCAAAAGCCAAACTCAGCCGACAAATCGGTATTGCCTAAGGTCGCATTTGAGTCTACCGACTGAGCCATTAACGTGGCAGCAGCTAAGGGCAATGCTAATCCTCTGCCTGCCACTAAAAAGTTGACGCTATCCCCTTTGATTTGTTGGGAAGCCCAAGCCCCAATTCCTAACGTTCCTAACAGAAAAACGACAATTCCATAGGAAAAACTCGTATGTTCCATTCGCCTATCTCCAAATTAGATATCAAACCTTCGTAGCGTGATACGAAAAAAGCCCGAGAGACAGTCTGCGATCTCAAAAAGATCGACAAACTTCTCCCGGGCTTTTATCCCTCCGTGAACCCGTCTAGTTGTTGATAAACTTAGACTGGCTGCATCTCTTGGACCGAACACTCAACTGATTAGAAGAGCTGGAACCCTAGATGCAAAATTGTTAATAACTTGTCTGAAGCTACTTGTTAAACTACGAAAGTTTTCTTGTGCGCTTAGATTGTGTTTAGGGTTTTTATTTTCAAACCTTGCCATGGATTATGAATAAACTACAGAAAAAAATAAGTGTCTGTTGATACTTTTGATTTCGATAATATTGACGTTTCATGACTTTGCGAAAAATCCCCATTTAGAACCATACTTTAGAGATTCCAGATGGGAATTTTATAGAGTGATGCAGTTTTAGCATCAGTTAAGGCGCAGGGTACATCTTATCGAGGGGGCGTTTTAAGCATGGCAACGGTTCATCAGCCTGACGATCTTATTACCAGCTGCCGCCACCACCGCCGCCAGAACTGTGACCTCCCCCAGAGCTACTGCTGCTTGAACGGCTTGAACGGCTTGAGCTAGAAGATCGTGTCTTTCTAGGAATGGTGACAAGCTCTTCTTCATGCTTGCCACAGCATAAACAGTCTTGAGTGACTCTACGGCTACCGCTAGACGAATAGGTTGCTGATGTCACAACTTCAGTCGAGTGAGACATCGTCAGTTCCTCACAGGTCGGGCAATGACGGTACTTATAGCGGTTGAGTACGCGCCGTAAGACATACGCGTGCTCTCGACTTAGAGAGTCACTACAGAAGGTGCATTGCAACCCTTGAAATTTAGCGCTGCCCAGTGATTGAGCCGTTTTTTCGGGTTCCGTCAGCAGAGCTTGCAGCGATTCATCATGGATGAGCGTCAACGGATGGCGACAGCGATCGCAGTGCAAGTTAGGGAGAATTGGCTTGTTGTTGGAGTCACGCAGAAACTGAGACCCGACCCATTGACTTAAGTGGATACTGCTAAACAGCGACAACACGACCGCTCCTAATATCGCCCATTCACCGCTGGTCACTGCCGATGGCAACAGAATTAAGTCCAACGCATAGGCAGCGGCTAGCCCGCCCACAATCACGGTGATCAGTAAGCTCAGAATCACGCCTTGTAGAATAAGGGCACCGATACTTACGATCGCCACTGGCAGGCCATATTTTTCTGCATGGGCGCGCATATTCATGTCTGGATTAATGACGCATAGGGCGATCGCCAGCGCCAAAAATGCAGGAATTATCAGGAGAGGAGTGGTAATGAAGGCGATCGCCGCAAAGATAAAAAGCCCGAGGTTGAAGGTCACGGCTAAAGCGGCCAGGGCTAAGAGGCCGTGAGTTAACCATCGTGTTTTGAATGAATGGTGGGGGCGATCGTCAATCGTGACAAAAATGCGGCGGCGAGACAACCGTACCGCCCCAAGATAGGCGCTAGCGGCGATCGCAAAGGCTCCTGCAACATAGAGTCCTACGTTTTCGATGAGGGCCATCAGTGCAGGCCATCTCGTGCTCTCTTGGGTCGTCTGAGTCGATGCCTCCGGCAGCAAAGAAAATGGCTTTGAGCGGGTCGCTGACGACGGGGCAGCGCCTGTTAAGGCATCGATTAAAGCCACAGTGCCTTGAAGTGCTCCGCCCCCATAGTCTTCTTGCTTAAATCGAGGAATGATGACGCGATCGACAATATTTTGCACTTGAGCATCAGGCAATCGTTGGCCTAGACCGTCTCCGGTAATAATCTCAACTCGGCGATCGCCCGTTGAAATCAGCATCAACACGCCATTATTTTGCGCGACTTTGCCGAGGCCCCAGGCGTTAAACATCTCCAGGGCATAGTCTCTAGGCGTAGCAGCAGATTGAGTATCGCGCACCACGACCACCGCTATTTCAGCTCCGTCTGTCGATTCAAGGTCGGTGATGCGAGTGTTGATTTCTGCCTTGACCGAATCGTTGAGAATGCCGACCTTATCTGTGACCCAGCCTCCGGTGATCCGAGGGTCAGACACATCGCCCATGAAGACAGCATCAGCGGCAACAGATTGCAGCACAACCGAACAAAAGACGAGCAGCAATCCCAACGCGGCCAGAGCCACTTGTTTTAAGGGCGATCGCTTTCTAAATCGCCATAGTTTACTCATCCGTGAGCCAGATAACGGAGAAGCCAAAAATCGAGTCGATAATCTTTGACCCAATAGCATCTGCAACATTAGTGACCCCTCGTGAATACAATGTCATGAGTTCAAAACTCCCAGGATTTTACGCCGAGGTTTCAGAACTTCACGTATCGCGATAGCCAGTAGCTTCAGGACATTTTTGTAGGCAAGCGGCGCGCACTCACAAAAATAGCTATGTCCTAAATAAGCTGACTACAGCTCTATCAGTATTCTTCATGACCAGTCTTCATGATTTCGAAAATTGATTCTGAATATATGGCTCAAAAATCCTCTGCAATGGGAGGAATTCCCACCAGGGTCTTAACCCCGTGATAGAAACAGCTTATGCCCTAACTAAGCCCCTCGACTATGAGGAGCAGCAAAGTCAATCTCCGGCCCAACGGGAACAATTCCGGCGGGGTTAATCGTGTGATGGCTGCCATAGTAGTGCTGCTTAATATGGGAAAAGTTTACTGTCTCTGCAACTCCTGGCATTTGATACAGTTCACGCACATATCCCCACAGGTTAGGGTAGTCAACAATCCGGCGGATATTGCACTTAAAATGACCGACATAAACCGGGTCAAACCGCACTAAGGTTGTGAATAATCGCCAGTCCGCTTCGGTCAGTTGGCTTCCGGTGAGATAGCGATGATTGGAAAGTCGATCTTCTAAAAAATCGAGGGTGTCAAACAACGGTTTCACCGCCTCTTCGTAAGCGGATTGGGTGGTGGCAAATCCACTTTTATAAACTCCGTTGTTGACCGTGTCGTAGATGCGTTGATTGAGGGCATCTATGTCATTTTGCAGGGGTTCTGGATAATAATCACCAGGCTTTGCGCCCACGCCATCGAAGGCGCTGTTGAACATGCGAATGATTTCTGACGATTCATTGTTGACAATGGTCTGGGTCTGTTTGTCCCACAAAATTGGCACGGTGACTCGCCCGGTGTACTGAGCATCAGCGTGAGTATAGATCTGATACAAATAAGTGGCGTTGAATATAGGATCGGCAATCACGCCGTCTCCGGGTTCAAACGTCCAGCCGTGTTCTCCCATCAGCCAATGGACGACAGATATGGCAATCATCTCCTCTAGACCTTTTAGGGCACGAAAGATCATCGTGCGGTGAGCCCAGGGGCAGGCATTAGAGATATAGAGGTGATAGCGGTCTGGTTCTGCTTTGAACCCGCCGTTGCCTGTCATGCCTGGGCTGCCGTCAGCCGTTACCCAGTTGCGAAACTGTGAGGCTTTGCGAACAAACCGTCCCCCGGTGCTGCTGGTGTCGTACCACTGGTCTTGCCATTTTCCATCGACTAGAAGTCCCATGAGATTTCTCCTCCGTATTCACGTCTATAAAGAATATTTGCGTCTATAAAGAACTTGAATTTGTGACCTGTGGCGATCGCAGTGAAAGCTCTATTCAACATCCAAATCATATCTGTTGATTCGTTACTGATAATGGATGAGCGGCATGTCTACGACTATGGCGATGCCGGGAGTTTAGCGGCAAAATATTTTCCAGAATGTCCAGCCACACAGAAACTCTCTACAAGTGCCACGAATTAGACTTGAGCTGAGATGCGATCGCCCCTATCATGCCTTGCTCTATCTTCACAACCCATTACCAATCAGGATGAAGGGAGCCCAGTAGTAGGGGTGAGCCAGATCGCCGCTCTGGGAGAGGGGTTGACCTTCAAGGTTGGTGATTTCGTAGTCGGCTGTATTTCCTCGTTCTCCCGCTAAAACGGTGGCATTACTCGTGACCATAAAAATTTGCGCCAGTCGCAGTGCTTCGGTTTCGCGATGTCCATTCTGCATAGCAGTATAAAACGCATTCATCAGCGTCTGGGTGCCGCCATCGCTGACATACCAAAGAGAGGCGATCGCCGCATCGGCCCCGGTGCGCTGAATCTGGTAGCCAAAGCCCAGAATTTCTTCGCCGCTGCCTAGCCCACCACTGACCGCTGTGCGACAAGCACTCAGCACCACTAAATCGACTTCTGGCAACGACCAGTCTAAGATTTCGCCCAAGGAGACGCGATCGCCATTGCCAAACAAAATGAACGATTCATGGGGAAATCCTGGAACAAACTCGGCATGGGTAGCGAAATGAATCACGGTGTGCTTCTCCATTTCTGGCTCGATTTTCAAGCGGCTAAAGTCTTGATTGAAGAAAGCCAGAGTATTGG
>JBARXP010000234.1:0-7957 GCA_049647405.1 Elainellaceae cyanobacterium
CAAAATGAATCTGCTACGGTTTTAGTTTGCTGTTGGGGTTGAATCGAGCATATGAGCGTAGCGTCGCTAAAAGGACGAGATTTGTTGAGTCTGGCTGATTTGAGTCAGGCCGAATTAGAGGCAGTGATTGATCTGGCCTCGTCGATGAAGTCAGGGTCGGTTGAGTTTTATGCTCGCAAAACCCTGGGCCTGCTGTTTTCAAAAGCCTCGACTCGCACTCGCGTCAGCTTTTCGGTGGCGATGTATCAGTTGGGCGGCCAGGTGATTGACTTAAATGTCAATGTCACCCAGATTCAGCGGGGCGAACCCGTTAAAGATACGGCTCGGGTGCTCGACCGCTATCTCGACGTGTTGGCGATTCGCACCTATGCTCAGTCTGAGCTAGAAGACTTTGCCCGCTATGCCGACATTCCTGTGATCAATGCCCTGACCGATCTCGAACACCCCTGCCAGGTGCTGGCTGATTTACAAACGGTGAAAGAAAACTTTGATGGGTTTGAGGGGCTGACCCTGGCCTATTTTGGCGACGGCAATAATATGGTGCATTCGTTACTTTTGGGCTGTGCCTTAGTGGGGATGAATATTAAAGTCGCGACGCCCCCAGATTTTCAGCCTGATCCGGCGGTGGTGCAGCAGGCAAAGGAGATTGCTGGCGATCGCGCCTCAATCCTCATCACCGACGATCCTAATGCTGCGGCAACCCAGGCCCATGTGCTGTATACCGACGTGTGGGCCAGCATGGGGCAAGAAGATTCTGCTACGAGCCGAGTGCCTGTGTTTCAGCCTTTTCAGATCAACGATGAGCTAGTGAAGCAGGCTGATCCGGAGGCGATTGTGCTTCACTGTCTGCCTGCTCACCGCGACGAAGAAATAACAGATAGCGTCATGGAAGGCAAGCACTCGCGCATTTGGGATCAGGCTGAAAATCGCCTCCATGCCCAGAAAGCGCTGCTGGCGTCGGTGCTGGGAGCCGAGTGATCTAGCCGTAGGGGGAGTTTCTCCTGTGGAGACCTTGAGGCAACACAAATCGCCCCCACATTTGACGGTACAATGCTGTAATCCTGTCGTTTGCCGCTTATTGCGCCCGTTGTGAAAGTCGTCATCTTCGATTTCGATGGCACCCTCGGCGACACCCTAGACGTGTTGCTGGCGATCGCCAATCATCTCGCGTACGAATTCAACTACCCCCCTCTTGATCGGGACACCCTTCAAAGGTTTCAACAAATGGACTCTCGCGAGGTTCTGCGTCAGTCCCAAATTTCTATCTTCAAAATTCCGTTTTTAATGCGACGGCTGAAGCTTGAGATGAGCCATCATATGGAGTCGATTCAGCTATTTGAAGGTATGGAAGATGCATTGCGCGAACTCCATGCCCACGGTCATCGGCTAGGCATTCTAACATCCAATTCGGCTGAAAATGTAGAAGCGTTTTTGGAAGCGCAGCAGATTCGTCATTTATTTGATTTCGTCTACTCAGGTAAAACGATTTTCGGCAAGCATCGAGTGCTCAAGCGCATCTTCAGGCAACACAATATCGATCTGTCTACAGCGATTTATGTGGGAGACGAAACCCGTGATATCGAAGCGGCCAAAAAAGTGGCGATCGACACGATCTCTGTGACCTGGGGGTTTAACACCCGACCTATTCTAGAGCGTCACCAGCCGACTCACGTAATCGACACCCCCGGTGAGTTAGTTCACATTCTGAACCACGATTCTTCAACGTGTAAGACTCCGAGCTAATTGAGATCCTGCTGTTGTTGGTATTGGGGAGAGACGCAGAATGTTCTATCGAATGGGAGCATGTCAGGTTTGCAACTATCTCGAAATCCCCTCATCCCCCAGCCCCTTCTCCCAGCAGTGCTAATCCTGTAGGGGTTTCGCGGAACCCCCACACCACAATACTTTCAGCATCTTTGATTTGAGCACTGGATCGCTGAAACCGCGTGGATTCGGGCTCGGCATTTCAAACCCCTACAAGATTAGCAGCAGTGGGAGAAGGGGTGCAAGAGATTCAAAGGCCCTCTCCGCTGGGAGAGGGATTTAGGGTGAGGGCGCAAAAGTGACATGCTCCCCTATCGAATCCTCTCGGTTCAGTCTGCTGTCTATGCAGTATCCTCTCTATTCAGCTCACGAAATGGGTTGTTCCATAAACCCATCACCGTCATCCTCCAAAATTATGCTGTTCAAGACCGCTTGAGGTTGAATGAACCAGTAGACTAAACCTTGACCTTCTTGTTCTTCGCTGCATGACCTATTGTCTTGGCATCATCACCCGCGATGGGATTGTTCTCGCTGCTGATTCTCGCACTAATGCCGGAGTCGATTACACCTCCACCTATCGAAAGCTTTTTAATTTTTCTCAGTCGGGCGATCGCGTTATTTTGCTTTGTACCTCGGGCAATCTTTCAATGAGTCAGTGGGTGCTGCGAGCGATTCAGAGTGATCTCAAACTGGAAGACGGCAAACATCTCTATAACTTGCCCAGCATGTATGACATCGCCCAATATCTGGGTGACAAGTTACGCCAAAGCCAAGAGCGCGATCGCCCCTGGCTTGAGAAAGACAATATCGACTACTCGTGCAATTTTCTGCTGGGCGGGCAAGTCAAGGGCGAACCCCCTGAACTCTATCTCATTTACCCCCAAGGAAATTTTATTCAAGCCACTGAGGAGACGCCGTTTCTACAAATTGGCGAAACCAAATATGGCAAGCCTATTCTCGATCGCACGATTAGCTTTGAGACGCCGCTCTCGGCTGTGTCAAAGTGCGTTTTGCTGTCTATCGACTCGACGATGAAGTCTAACATCTCGGTTGGGCCGCCCATTGACATCACGATGTATGAAGCCAATTCTTTTGAGATTCGTCATCGCCTCCAGCTCACTCCTGGCGACCCTTACTTAGCAAAAATTCGGAAGCTGTGGGAAGCCTCCCTGCGGAAGGCTTTTGCCGAGATGCCCAATGTGGAGTGGGAATATCGGCGTGATCTCAATATCGATGATGTGTTTACGGATTAACGCTCGGTTGAGAAATCCCCTTTAGGCAAATCGAGCATAAACTAATTGGCGGCGATCGCCGCTTCTGTATTTTCAATCGCTTCGTTCGCGAGCTGATCTCCGGGCTGCATCTCCAAGGCTCGTCTGAAGTTAATCAATGCGGTTTGATAATCGCCCTGGCCATAAGCCCGGTAGCCCAGCATCATGGTGTCGTGGTAGCTGCCTGAAGAAGAATTTGATTGAGCCGCAGGCGCTTCGGTTGATTGGGGTGCGATCGCCGTTTCATCCAACGATTCACCTGATTGCGTTGTGGCTTCAGTTTCGGGGGGTGAGCCTGCCAGGTTTTCTTCTGGCGAATCGTCTAGCTGTATGGGTTCTTCAGCCGATTCGCTAGGGACTTGATCCGGCGTATTTGCCCTGCTATCTAATACAAATATGCTAATCACAAATCCTATCATCGCAGATAGAAAGCCGATAACAGTGATTAGAAACCCAGCTTGTACCGCCTTCTTATTCCGCCTTTTGATCGCAAAAATGATAAAAACAAAGGGGATCAAGCATAATAGCCCCCACGTCATATCATCTTGGAATGCAAGTACCATTCCCCATATCCACGCCACAATCATCAGCAAAATGCCGACAAAGAAAAGAATGGCACCGATTATCCCAACCATAATGCGCCTTGACCTAGTCGTTAACCTTGATCGACAACTGATAGCCCATCGTCGCCTTTGCGTTTGACCCGGCTCGCAATCGTCCTGTAAGCGGAGCCGCATAGTCTGGGTAAGCGCTGGCGACTAAAGCCATATGGCGATCGCTCACGACTAACCCCAATGTCGGATCATAGCCTCGCCAGCCCGCACCGGGTAAGTACACCTCAGCCCAGGCATGAAGATGGCGATCGCGAGTATCTGGGTCACCCTCCTGATATCCGCTGACAAAGCGAGCAGCCAAACCCACAGCACGACAGGCTTCCATAAAGAGTACGGCAAAATCGCGACACGACCCCAGCTTCTTACCCCAGGTAATACCGGGCGGCAACGGATGACCCGTTTCACGAATTGTATACTGGCATTGCTCATAAATGCGCTGGTTGAGGCTGCTCAAAAACGACACCACATTATTCTCTGTAGCATATAAAACTTCTTGGGCAAGCTGCATGGCAGCAGGCTCAATCGCACTGACGATACCAGAGCCATTGATGCCCAAGTAAGGCATCAATTGAGCCTTGAGCATCGAGGGATAGTCGATGGGCAACGTTGCCGCCCATCGCTCTAGTAAATAATCAAACGGATTAGTACAGAGCGTTTCGACATCAGAGGTGACCTGGACGCTGAGTCGCGTCATAGACTCCGCCGCAGAAAACCATAAAATTGAAACGTGATTTCCGTCTAGATCTAAGGTCTGCACGACTTTTTCAGGCTGCGGCGAGATCTGGACAGCGCTGCTGGAAACCAACTGGTTCACGTCTACGCGAGGATAAAGCCGCAGCACATGATTATCCAGCTGAACAGGGCGATCGTACTGGTAGTTGATGTTGTGATGAATCGTATAGCGCACAAGAGCTCAGGAATAAAGAACGTTAGCAGAATCAGGTCAACAGAATTACGTTAACAAGATTAAACCGTGGGCTGCAGCGCGAAGAACGATTCAAAGATAGTCTCTCCGAGATAATTAAGGCGTCCTTGGACGCTGTCTAAAAATTCGTGCATCCCGGTATCCATAATTTCATCAATGGTTATAAAGTCCAGCTCTGATCTGATTTTTCCAAGCTGACGCTCAACCGGATCGTTCCACGTCCCTGGAGTACAGCCCGTAATTTGAAGAAGTGATTGCTCGGCTTGTAGCAAACAAAACTGGAGCGATCGCGGAAATTCTCGATTGAGAATCAAAAATTGGGCAATGTCTGGGGGCGAAATGCGGTGTTGGCGCTTGCGATACATTTCGTAAGCACTGGCAGATTTGAGCAGAGCTATCCACTGTAGCTCATCTAAATTGCTCCCCACGTCATTGACAGAAGGTAGCAAGATGAAATATTTCACATCTAGAATGCGAGTCACCTTATCGGCGCGTTCTAACAGTCGCCCAATCTGCCCAAAGTGCCAGCCCTCGTTGTGTGACATGGTTCCGTCCATGACTCCGGCAAACAAGTGACTAGCCATCTTCACTTCGGCAAAGAAGCTCGACAAATCGGCTAAGCCAGCGCTGCTTTGAGAAGCATCGGTCACCATCAGGTAAAAAGCATTGATTTGTTCCCACATCTCAGATGAGATGACCTCTCGCACAGAGCGGGCATTTTCACGCGCGCGCTGTAGGCAAGACAAAATGGAGTTGGGATAGTCTTTATCAAACGTCAGAAAATGAATCACATTATCAGCGTTAAACTCTCCATATTTTTCGGTGAATACCGTTAGGTCACCTGTTGTGACCACCAGGGGTCGCCACTGCTGCTGCACTCCGACCGGGTAGTCCAACAAAAGATTGAGATTGACATCAACAAACCGTGCGACATTTTCTGCCCGCTCTACATACCGATTCAGCCAGTAGATTGAATCGGCGACTCGACTCAACATAATGATTTGTTCCTTATTCTTGTACGACCCAGGTGTCTTTGCTGCCGCCGCCCTGAGAGGAATTGACGACCAGTGATCCTCGCTTTAGCGCAACGCGAGTCAGACCACCAGGATTAACGTAAACGTCTTGCCCATAAAGAATATATGGCCGCAAGTCAACATGACAGCCTTCAAAGTTTTGGTCAATCAGGGTTGGCACTCGCGACAGGCTCAGGGTCGGTTGGGCGATGTAGTTGCGCGGCTGAGCTTTAACGCGTTCGGCAAATTCTTCTCGCTGCTCAGGCGTCGAATGGGGGCCGACGAGCATCCCATAGCCGCCTGATTCATTAGCCGCTTTGACAACAAGTTTGTCGAGATTATCAAGCACATAGGCGAGCTGCTCTTCTTCCCAGCAGAGATAGGTCGGCACGTTTGCCAGCTTTTGCTCTTCGCCCAGATAGTACTTAATCATCTCAGGAACGTAGGCGTAGATGACTTTGTCGTCGGCGACTCCGGTGCCCAACGCGTTGGCGATCGCCACTCGCCCTTCACGATAAACCTGCATCAAACCAGGCACGCCCAGCGTAGAATCAGGGCGAAACTCTAGCGGGTCGATAAAATCATCGTCGATGCGGCGATAAATCACATCCACTCGCTGAAGCCCTTTGGTGGTCTTCATTTTAAGGTAGCCATCAGACACGACCAAATCTCGGCCTTCTACGAGTTCTACACCCATTTGCTGGGCCAGAAATGAGTGCTCAAAATAGGCAGAGTTATAGATGCCTGGAGTCAAAACGACCACAGTAGGTTCAGGCAACCCAAGCGGTGCCAGATTCATCAGCGTTTCTAAAAGCTGACTTGCGTAATCATCGACGGGTTTAATATCGGTAGATTTGAATAACTGAGGAAAGGTATTTTTCATCACGCGTCGATTTTCGAGCACGTAAGAAACGCCAGAAGGACAGCGCATGTTGTCTTCTAGCACATACCAGCGACCGTCGCGATCGCGCACCAGATCAGTGCCTGTAATGTGACACCAGATGCCGTGGGGTGGGTTGAGGCCAATACAGGGCTTCAAGTATCCCGGTGACGACTGAATCACATGCTCTGGAATCACGCCATCTTTAACAATCTTCTGGTCGTGATAGATATCATCGATAAACAGATTCAGGGCTTGAATCCGCTGCTTGAGACCGTCTTCTAAATGACTCCATTCCGTTGAAGAAATAATTCGCGGAATCACATCAAAGGGGAAAATGCGCTCAGTTCCTTGGTTGTCGCCGTAGACATTGAACGTCACTCCAAGTTTGAAGAATGAATTTTGCGCCGCTTGCTGCCGCCGCATGAGTTCATCCATCGGCAGAGCATCAATGCGCTCAACTAAAAACTTTGCTGCGGCACGAGGATTTCCATTGGCTTCAAACAGCTCGTCGTAGAAATCTCCCGGATTATACTGGCTGAATTGCACGGTCTAAAGAGCCTAAATAGTGATGGTCAACACTCAAGCCCAACACCCTGCGCGAGCCATGCTCATCGACAACAGTGATGGGTTGAACCTTAGATGGACTATCAATAGAGGGTAGCCATCACTGAAAACCGTCACTTTTGATACTGTTTGGTCGAATTTAATCTCAAGTTTCGACCTTTAGTTAGACCTTTAGATCGAGATGTTGCTACCGTGGGCGATCGCCCAATCTATTTTGAGTCGGTCTTTACACGTGCTATGAACCTAAGCCAATGCCTGCGGACTCAACCCAACAAACTCAAATATCACGATTTCCGAAGTTACCGTGACATGATTTGAAGTGATTGTGGGTATCATCGCTCTTATGGGAGCTTCCCAATGGGGAAAAGTTGCCAAGTGCCAACGTTAGAGCATTGAAACTAGATCAGTTTCTAATCTCAAAGTTGGTCTAGTTGAAGCGCGGCAGTTCGGCTGAAATGAGAAAAGATGTGGCGATCGCCATGTCTACTCTAAAAGATGCGCATGGCTCCAGCTCATTCGATCCTGCTGTTCGTCGCGAGCACTTGCTCAATTCTGGCTCTCTCAATTCTGGCTCAGATACCTGCCTACAGTTACTCATACATCGTCCAACCTCTCTATCAGGAATCTTCCTTGAAACAGCGAATCAAATTTGGGCATAGGTGTCTTGGGTCGTTGTCTTAACCCATCATGAATGTGTGCCGTTATGAGTTTTTCTGAGCCAAACATTTCCCCAAGTCTCAGGCACAGCGCCAAGTCAGTCACCGTAAGCCAGTTCACCGAGAACCCGTATAAAAATCCTTTGATTCCGATTTCTTTCAGCGTTTTGAGATCCAACCCCCATTAATCTCTATATTTTTCGTCTTTTTGAAGTTTAATAACGTCGCCTTTTCCCTTATCACTCCTTCAGATTCAGGCTCATCGTG
>JBARXP010000235.1:0-18133 GCA_049647405.1 Elainellaceae cyanobacterium
CCTCACCCCCAACCCCTCTCCCAGCGGGCGAGGGGAGCCGATCAAAATTCTTGTTCCCTCTCCTCTTGGGAGAGGGCTAGGGTGAGGGGTTTTCGAGGATCTATGCATAAGTTTTGTCAGTCAATGAACTCACTCACTCTCAATACAACCAAAAGTCAAGGACGATAACCGTATCCATCCTTTTCATTGAAGCTGAAGGTCATTGAGAGCAGAACAGGTTTACCCAAAGCCAATCAAAGTACCTACATTAAACTTAACAAACTCGGCCAGTCATTGCTGGCCTACCGCGCTCGGCCTTTTTCATGGGCATGACACCCAAAATGAGAGCACCCACAAAGCTCTTGAGCCACCACAACCTGCATTTAATCTGTATTTATAGTGCGCCGCATCTCGACCATCACACGATGTATGGAGTGCGCCACATTCGGGCATGTTGAATGTATCGCAATTGACTCACGCCCATATCGAGGAGCGCTCTACCCAAAATCGCCGTGAGAAGATGCGGCAGAGTTATGATGGGTCTGTGTTTTTGCTTATGAATGCAGGGGCTTGCCCACTTATTTTATCTACAGTTAATGTAAAAAAATTGCGTATTCATTTGCGTATTCAATATTCCTCCACGGCCTCTTTGAATATTGATGTCGAACAAACTGATTTACGGTTCTTAAAGTAGTCACATGACGTTCCAAGCTGATATTTTGCTTGTCGATGATAATCCAGATAATCTTCGGTTACTGGGAAAAATCCTGGAGAATCAAGGCTATCTGGTTCGTCGTACTGTCAGTGGAGATGCCGCCCTACGAGCATCCCGAGCACAGCCTCCTGATCTGATATTGCTCGATATCAACATGCCCGAGATGAACGGATACGAAGTCTGTCAACACTTGAAATCATCGACGCAGACTCAAGAAATTCCGATCGTTTTTATTAGCGCCCTCGACCTCGTCTCGGATAAATTGAAAGCCTTTGCCGTGGGTGGCACAGACTACATTACGAAACCCTTTCATGAATCAGAAGTGATCGCTCGTGTCAAAAACCAGCTAATCATTCAGCAACAGCATCGACAGATGTTGGTTCAAAATCATCAGCTTCAGGTCGAAATTCGACGGCGTCAACACGCTGAGCAAGATCTTCAACGCCTCAATATAGACTTGGAGCGCCAGGTCAAAGCTCGCACGGCAGAATTACAGCTTGCGTTTGAGTTTGAGGCGACCCTTAAGCGCATCACGGATCAAGTTCGCGACACGCTCGACGAAGAGAAAATTTTAGCCACTGCTGTTGTTGAACTCGCGAATACCGTTGATGTCAGCACCTGCAACGCCTCAATTTACAACTTTGACAATCGAACGGCTCTAATCATTCAGGAATATACAACTCGTGCGGGAGGATATAAAGATCGAGTGCTGTATCTCGATCAGTTTCCCGAAATTTATTCCATTCTGATGCAAAGAGATCCGATTCAGTTTTGCTCGCTCGTCCCCAATGAAGAAAGGGGATCTGTCGCGACGCTGGCCTGCCCTATCTTTGATGAGCAAGGAGTTCTGGGAGATATCTGGCTGGCGAACCACACTTACTATGCGTTCCACGAGCAAGATATTCGCCTAGTGCAGCAGGTGGCCAATCAATGTGCGATCGCCCTCCGACAGGCTCGACTCTACCAGGCAGCACAAGCTCAGGTCGATGAACTGGCTCGGCTCAACCGTCTCAAAGATGATTTTGTTAGCACCGTTTCTCACGAACTGCGAACACCGTTGTCGAGCATTAAAGCCGTATCACAAATTTTAGAAAGTCAGTTAGGTGTAGGAGCCCATGCAAAAGAGGGCTCAACTTGCCCTGAAAACATTAGCCATTATCTGCGGGTGTTGCGAGAAGAGAGCGATCGCGAGATCAAGCTGATCAATGATTTGCTGTATCTATCTGGCATTGACTCTGAATCTGACCCCTCTGCCCTCACCAATCTATCGCCTCAGATGTGGTTGCCATACCTGGTTGAGCCCTTCGAATATCGACTCCTTGAGCACCAGTTAGAACTCAACGTTGATGTTCCAGACCATACCCCTAACCTGATGACCAATGCTCACTACCTAGAACGGATTCTGACCGAGCTGCTCAACAATGCCTGTAAGTACACGCCACCAGGGGGAAACATTTACCTTGCAGTTGCCGCAGCAGACAACCATGTTGAATTTCGGGTGAGCAATTCAGGAGTCTCGATTGCCCGTGACGAGTGCGATCGCATTTTTGAAAAGTTTTATCGAATTCCATCGAGTGACCCCTGGAAGCATGGCGGCACAGGCTTAGGGCTGGCTCTCGTCAAAAAACTGGTGATCTATTTAGGCGGCAACATCACCGTTGAAAGTACCGATAACTTAACCACATTTATTGTGACCCTGCCAAAACTCCCTCAGCCACTTGAAATAGGCACTTAAGATGGGCGCTTGAGATAGGTGCTGAACGGTAACCGCTGCAACCGTTAGCTCTTTTCCCAAGCTCTTTTTAGTGTGACTCGACTGCTTTAACCCGAAAGTGAGGGAGAATTTACGGCTCTTCTGCGTCATCCACAGTAGGCTCAACGAGCACACTTGCAATTGTCTCTTTTACAGGATGATGCGATCGCCTCTTTAGCCGATACTCACCCGTGGGCGATGCAAAATGTAGTGGAACTATTCCTTCCATTGCCGACATCACCCTGCTGATGGGTGAGCCAGTTATTTGAGCAATCGAACCCTTCAAACCCCTATGCTGAATCTGTCTTCCCCCCTTTCCTCTATCGTCTTAGGTAGCCTCATCATTCTCACGTTGGCCTATGGAGGCGCGTGCTGGCTGCTCCACCAGCGTCAGCAGCAGTTTATCTTCTTCCCCTCTACCCAGATTGAGGCGACGCCTGCGGCCTATGGCTTGCCTTACAACAATGTCTGGATTTCAGTGCCGTCACCCACCTCGCAGCCAGAGCAAATCCACGGATGGTGGCTGCCCGCAGACCAGAGCGAAGCTCCGGTGATGCTTTACCTCCACGGCAACGGAGAAAACATCAGCACCAATCTTTCCAAGACGGCATGGTTTCATCAGCTAGGTTTTGCAGTGCTGCTGATTGACTATCGAGGCTATGGCTTAAGTGAAGGAGATTTTCCGAGTGAGTCGCAGGTGTATGAAGATGCAGAGGCTGCCTGGAACTATCTCCTCCACGAGATGGATATCTCACCTGAACGATTGTTTGTGTTTGGGCATTCTCTTGGGGGGGCGATCGCCATTGAACTGGCAACCCGCCATCCCAACATGGCAGGGCTGGTTATCGAAGGCGCATTCACCTCTATTTTAGAGATGTCGCACCGCACCAAAAACTTTGGCATCTTCCCGATTGAGCGCATTTTGACACAGCGCTTTGACTCGATTAACAAAGTGCGATCGCTGACGATGCCAGTTCTCTATGTGCATGGCACAGCGGATGATGTTGTGCCAACCGATATGAGCCAAACCCTGCATGACGCGACACTGAGTTCTAGCGATCTGTTGCTGGTTTCAGGGGCTGGCCACGAAGATGTGGCTGCCGTGGGCGAAGAAGTCTATGGCAAAGCCCTCCGCCGTTTTATCAAACAGACGGGCTATGCCCTCACTCCAAACTAAAGGCAGGATGCACAAAGACATAGCCCGTCTGCCGAATTTTTTGATTGGAGACTTTAGCGTTGTAAGAGCGCTCACCCGGTAAATCAGGATTCCACTGCACTGGGGCAAGCTGGTTGGCTCGACAGACCCAGTCGATCAAGTCACGACGACTGGGAGGATGGTCTTGCACCAGGTTAAAGATTCCATTCAACCGATAGTGAGCCGCAAATAAAATCGCTCTCATAATGTCGTCGAGATGAACCCAGTTGCTTGGTTCAGAGCCGTCGCCGGGACGCTCTTTGCCCGCTGCCCGACTGAAAATGCGCCCGAGGTCTCGCCCCGGCCCATAAATGCCGCCAAGCCGAAGGACGCAAACATTAGTTTCAGAGCCATTCGTTTCAGAGCCATTCGTTTCAGATGCACGGGTTGCAGCGTCACGGGTTGCAGAGTCAGTCGTTTCAGAATTCTGTATCCCCGAATTGCCTTGTGTCGATGCTGCACTCAGTAGCACACGCTCCGTTGCAGCCAAGATTTCTGAGGTTCGCGACCGGGGGGCGATCGCCGTCTTTTCATTGACCCAGGCTCCTTCATGTTCGCCATACACGGCACAGGTTCCGGTATAGATGACCTGCTGCACCGAGGTGTGGGGCAAGCTAGCCACCAGCGTTTTTGCGGTATGGAGATAGGTCTCTTCATAGGCTTCAACGGTGCGCTGAGGAGCACCGACGCTGATCAACACGATATCTTGATCAGAAAGCAGCGATGCGAGCGCTGGGGCATCATTTCCATGCATGACAACCGCATGAGAAGCGATCGCCTCTAGCTCAGCGAGTCGTTCAGGATGGGTCGTAGTTGCTGTCACGGTGATTCCTTGAGCTTCCCAGGCGATCGCCACAGCTCGCCCCACGTAGCCACATCCTAATATTGTTGCCTTCACCCGTTCTTTCTCCGTTGCTTCTGACCCGACTTCTTGCTGATCCGCCCGCCCCCTGGGAGCGTGCGGTGCTCACCAAAATACTTTTCGCTCCGATACCGCAGCCAGACTCGAAGCTGCTGCGGAATTTTGTCTTTTTGCTCTGGGGTAAGGGTATTGTAGAGCACCAGAGCTTTTTCCCGTTCACCTCGGCAAGCGCGATTGTTGTGGGCATCCCAATAAGAACGAGCCACCCGAATGCGCCGACAGACTTCTTTCACTAATGCATCACCCGTCAACGGGCGATCGCTCTTTTTCTTAGCCATGACCCCAGCACAATAAGCAACGGTTTGTAGAACCGCTCCTATTCTAAAGAAATCTCTACCTGTTTCCGTCAAGCCTCTGGGGGTCGCATCGCGATACGACCCGCTCACAGCGTCCTGATTTAGATCAGGGATGTTGAATTCGGATCTAGCATCGGTTATCTTTTCAAGCCGTTTGTCCCTGACTCAGACAACCCACACCAAAACAAGCCCAATAAGCATGTGTTCAAAACTAAATAGAACTGTGTGCCCCCCACCGGAGGGCAGACACTCAAATAGCATCGTTTAGTTATAGTTACCTACTGATCTAAAACAACAAAACTTTTAGTTTTAAAAACATTTCTTGACATGCTAAAGGTTTCTTTGTTAACGAAGCTTTGCGTTCGCGCATTTTTCCCGAAAAAACATTCACTTTTCTGGAGAAAATGATCATCATTCACACAAACTTTAAGTAAATAGGTTGAATGATGAATTCTGAGACGAGTGATCTCAAATCGAAATTCAAGGGAATTATGATGAGAGAGAGTTCATAGGAGATGAGTTGCTAAGAAAAACTTTTTAATCAAGCTTCTGCACTCCAAAGGAACGTTCTCATTCTGTCAGCAAGGCTCTTTTTGAAGGCTCGATACGTCAAGGAACCTGTTCGCTGATTGTTTAACCACTATTACTTCAGACGATCTCGATTCATTCAAAATGCTTCGGCATTTTGGCCTATGAGTCTTGCAATAAAAGTCTGAGTTTAAACTTCAGGACACTCTCAGTTAGTGTCTGCTTTTGACCTCATTTCTGGCTATTTAAGCGGGCATTTCAAAAGCATCTACTACATGTCATCAAGGGAAGGAATACTTCAAGAATGTTAGCAAGCCACCCAAGTCAGTTTTCTGAGTCTAATCCACTACCTGCATTAGACCAACACTCAACCAATCGTCACGTATTATCAACTATGCTTCTCTTTATAGATTCCTCAGTTCAAGACTCCTCAACTCTGCTCAATGGCCTTGTAGAACAAGCTGAAGTCATTCAACTTGATTCTGATCAAAATGGCATCAAACAAATTACCGAAGCCCTAAGCTCTCGTTCTGATTTCGACTCTGTTCATATTGTGTCTCACGGCTCACCCGGCACTCTATATCTGGGCAACGATGAGCTGAGCCTCAGCACTCTAAGCCAGCATGCCCATGCCATCCGTGAGTGGTTCAAAAATTCCTCACAGCAAGCCTCTCTTTATCTCTACGGATGTAACGTCGCCGCAGGTGATGCAGGGTCTGAATTTGTTGAGAAGCTGACTCAACTCACCGAAGCTGACATCTATGCCTCGGCAAACCTCGTAGGCAACTCTAACCTCGGTGGCACCTGGAACCTCAAAGGTCGCGAAACGGCTCGTTTGGCATTCTCCGCTAATGCACAAGCAGCTTACTCTCATACCTTGGCTCGTGTCCTCACAAACGGCGGCTTTGAAGATGGAGTAACCGTTCTGGCAGCCCCAGGTTTCCTCGTAACAGATGAAGCAAATGTCCCCGGCTGGGAAACGAATAACGCAGAAGGCGCACTAACAGACGACTTAGAGCTTTGGATAGATGGGTTTAATCCCGGCACTGGTGCTATCGCAGCACCCGAGGGAAATCAGTTCATGGAGATGAACTCAAATGGCTTTGTCGTTCTCTCCCAAGACTTAGATGTTTTGGCTGGAGATGTGATCAGCTACTCCTTCTTTCATCGTGGACGCGATGGAGATGAAACGATTCAGCTGGAGATTGGTGATGAGATTATTACAACTGAGACAACCGGCGCCGCCTTTGTAGAATACACCGGCACCTATACTTACATGGGAGCCGCAGGTACGCTTCCCCTTATCTTCAGATCTATCGTTCCAGCTAATGGCGATGCAGGCCAATTGCTTGACGATATCTCCATCGACTTTGCTCCTCGCATTGAGTTCGCAGCCGCGACAAATGCGGGTGACGAAAATGTCGGAGATGACATCCCTCAGCTGCTCATTTTTGGAACGTTTACAGCGGCGGGTTCGGTTGACGTGACGGTGACTGGCGGCACAGCGACAGCCGGAACAGATTTCACGAACACCGTCACCGTTGACATCGCAGCAGGAACCTACACCGCAGCAGCGCCCGTTGCCATTAACCTTGATGTTTTAGGTGACACAGGTGTTGAACTCGATGAGACTATTGAGTTCACACTGAGTAATGCGACTGGCGGCAACAACAACGCCACTGCAATCATTGCCGATGTTGACGGTGATGCTGTCATTCAAACCACCAACACATACACCATTCTCAATGATGATGATGTTGTTGTAGACCCCACCGATCCTCCGGTTGACCCCACCGATCCTCCAGTTGACCCCACCGATCCTCCGGTTGACCCCACCGATCCTCCGGTTGACCCCACCGATCCTAATGTGAATATCGATGTAGATATCACAGTACTGACCATAGACGCAGATATCTTTGTGGGCACCGTCGATGTCGATTTCATCAGAGGATTAGACGGAGACGACAACATCTCTGGCGGCGATGCAAATGACTTTGTTGCGGGTAACAAAGGCGACGATAATATCTCCGGTGGTAACGGTGACGATGTCATTCGCGGTCGTCGCGATAACGACATTTGCCGAGGTAACGATGGCGATGACGAAGTGTATGGCGATCGCGGCGATGATAGGTTGTTTGGTAACGCAGGTGACGACTTTGTAAAAGGCGGCGTTGGCAAAGACCGGATCAAGGGCGGCGACGGCAATGACGAACTCATCGGTAACGGCGGTAACGATCGCATCGTGTGTGGCTCTGGTGACGACTCAGTCATCGGTGGCTTCGGCAGCGACCTGATCAAAGGCGGTGCGGGCAGCGATGTCTTCCACTATCGTGGTTTTGGAGACGGTGGCGATCGCATCACCGATTTCCAAGTTGGGGTTGACGTGTTAGACATCACTCAGATTGTGGTTCGCTTTGGGCTTGAGGCAAATGCCACCATCCTTGATGATTACATCCAGTTTGAGCAGCGTGGTAGCCGCACGGTCGTCTTCTTAGACGCTGATGGCATCGATGGCGGTAGAAGCCGCTCTGCCCTGACGGTCTTACAAAGCGTCGAGGTAACGAGTATCGGAGCGGCAAGCTTCGAGTTCGGCTAAGCCCAGTGTTGTACAGGCTAGCGAGATCACCCGATTAACCTAGCCTGATAGGTTCACACTCAATCTGAATCTATCTGAGACATAACATCCTGAGATATAACGTCTCACTTGTCGAGTAGGAGCGATCGCTCCTACTCGACTTTGTTTTGTTTTTGCTGAGGTGCCACAATAGTGAGAGAAAGGTTAATAAATGTGAAAAAAGTATGAACAAGCCGACCAAAGATCAAAACTTCTCGTGGAAGGGTAGCCCTAATGCAGGCAAAGTTCTGGCGATCTTGTCTGTCGTTGCAGGCTTAGCACTCGTCCTCGCTGGGTTCAACTCCTAATATTTCGTTGAGCAGCGAACCATTGATCGATAAAGAGAAGCAGCAGTTTTTGATGGGGTTCTCCGATAGGTTTTACTTGATTGGCCTGTGAAGAAAACCGCTCACCAGTCTTAACATCAGCGATCGAAAACAGCGCCAGATCCCACCCTTCTTGGAGATGAAGCTGCTCAAGGGTAACCGTTAAGCGTGCGGCATAGACGTGACGAATGCTTTGAGGTGTTTCAAATATGCCAAAAGAGGTTAGCGCAGGAGGCGCATAGCCAATTTCCTCCAGCAGCTCTCGGCGCATGGCAACATCAGGTGATTCGCCTGGTTCTAGATGTCCGCCAAAAAAGCCCCAATGCCCCGGATAAGCAATGCCGGGAATGTCGTCTCGAAGCTGCATAAGAAACTGGGGTGAGCTATCCCCTTCGTTTTCCTGATGCTGATAGCTTTCCTGATGCTGATATAAGATGGCGATCGCCACAGCAGGACGAATATGCGCAGTCTCCACAGGATGCACCGAGTGAGTAGAATCTGACATGGGTTATCGGCAGGAAGTTTCACTGTCCACAATCTCACCGTCCATAATGTCACGGTTCATAGAGTTTCACTGTTCATGGCTGCATCAACGACAGTAAGACTATCCACGCTTAGCTGGCGGCTAGATTACGGCAAGTCTTCTGAGTTCTCACGGGGTTCGCGCCTGTTAATTTCCCAGAGATAAAATTCTCCGACTGTATCTCCAAACTCGGGTGTCGCTTCATAGGCGACCTTCCCCCGCAGCAAAACTTGGCTGTCCATGCTAACAGCATCTGTTGTCGCATCGCTGTTGCTGACCACCCACACCGTGCCTGTGGCATCGGTCAATTCATAGACTGACCCATTGACTAAGGGAATGCGATCGCTCACTGTTCCTTGCACATAGACCGTTTTTCCCACTTGATTGGGCTGAGCAATTTGCTCAACTGAGCGAATCTGCCCAGTGAGCGACAAGATCGAAACGTTTAAACGATCCGGGGCAGACGAAGGCTGACAGCCCACAAGCCCACTCCCGATCCCGAAGACTACAATCCACTTCAACAGGGTTAAGCTAGAGCCAACTATGCCGCCCAAGCTGGAGCCGTGTCTCCCTGACCTGACTCGAACCAGCGGCTGGCTCATCGGTTGCTTTATCAATGGGTTCCCCACATTGCAACAGTTTCTTAAATTGAGGGGGTCAGATTGCGTCATACAATGCTCAAAGAACGCGTTGAACTGGCAAGACTCAAACCCGTGCTGCAAGGAATCAACTTTAGGCATGTCTAGTTTCAGCTATCACAACTTCAATCGATTTTTTCTACTCTGATTTTTTCTACTCTACTGAATACGCTTGAATACGCTATGGCGAGTTTATTGGATGGTAAAGCACTGGCAGCCAAGATACAGCAAGACCTGACCCAAGAAGTCAAACAGTTGACCCCAAAGGTCGGAAGACCCCCAGGCTTAGCCGTCTTAATGGTAGGCGACAACCCTGCGAGTGCAGCCTATGTAAGAGGCAAAAATAAAGCTTGTGCTCGGGTCGGCATCACATCCTTCGGTCAGCATCTGCCAACAGACACAACCCAAGCGCAGCTTACCCAGATTATTCATTCGCTGAATACCAACGATGCTGTGGATGGAATACTGATTCAACTACCCCTGCCTCAGCATTTAGACAGCACGGCCCTGCTCCGAGAGATTCTGCCTGAGAAAGATGCGGATGGGTTACATCCGTTCAATCTGGGTGCTCTGCTGCGGGAAGAACCCGGTTTGCAGAGTTGTACCCCTGCGGGGGTGATGCAGATTCTTGACGCGTATGAGATTCCCCTTGCGGGCAAACATGCCGTCGTGATTGGACGCAGTATTCTTGTGGGCAAGCCTCTTGCCTTAATGCTCTTGCAAAAAAATGCCACGGTTACTATTGCTCATTCTCGCACCCAAGATTTAGGGGCGATCGCCCGCACTGCTGATATTTTAGTGGCCGCAGCAGGCCGTCCGGGGTTAGTGACTGCCGACATGGTCAAGCCAGGAGCGGTCGTCATTGATGTCGGCATCAATCGCATTGAGTCTGATACGGGCAAAGCTAAGCTCATTGGAGACGTAGACTTCACCGCTGTAGAACCCGTCGCAGACTGGATTACCCCTGTACCTGGGGGTGTCGGGCCGATGACCGTAACCCTGCTGTTGCAAAATACGGTCAGAAGCTATCGGCAGCGCTCTGGTGCATGACGCTAGACAGTATAACGATAAATATAAATAACGATAAATATGACAACAACGTGATTTGAACTCACGACTGTGAAATAATGGTTCACTCAATGGGTGCCAGATGGGTCGTTAAATATAGAAGTAGTTCGATCAAAAAGTAGTCCGGTCAAAAAGCAATCAAATCAATCCGTTAAAAACAGATTTTAATCAGTCTCAAATTAATCAGTCTCGAATGTCCTCTTTTCTAAACACGGTAAGACTATGACAAGTCCGAGCAACTCAGGGATAGTCGTCACGGACGAACGACCAGAAACGCATTCTTCCTTCGATCTGTCTGCTTATTTAGCAGAAAGAAAAAGTCGGGTCGAGTCGGCGTTGGAGGAGTCGATTCATGTGACTTACCCCGAAACAATTTACGAATCGATGCAGTATTCACTGATGGCAGGCGGTAAGCGGCTGCGCCCGATCTTATGCCTTGCCACCTGTGAAATGACAGGCGGCAATATCGAATTGGCGATGCCGACAGCCTGTGCCCTCGAAATGATTCACACGATGTCGCTGATCCATGATGATCTGCCCGCAATGGATAACGACGACTATCGTCGCGGCAAGCTCACAAACCATAAGATTTATGGAGATGCGATCGCCATTTTGGCTGGTGACGGTCTACTCGCCTATGCTTTCGAATATGTGGCAACCCAGACCCAAAACGTTCCGGCTGACCGCATTGTTAAAGTCATTGCGCGTCTGGGTCGAGCCGTAGGAGCAGCAGGACTGGTCGGCGGGCAGTCGGTCGATTTAGCTTGCGAAGGCAAAACCGATGTTTCTGTCGCGACGCTTGATTTCATCCACCAACACAAAACGGCGGCGTTGCTTGAAGCCTCGGTCATCAGCGGGGCATTGTTAACCGGAGCGTCTACGGCTCATCTGCAACGGCTCACCCAATATTCGCAAAATATCGGTCTGGCCTTCCAAATTGTGGACGATATTCTCGACATCACAGCCACCCAAGATGAGCTGGGTAAAACCGCAGGAAAAGATCTACAAGCGCAGAAGGTAACGTATCCTAGCTTGTGGGGATTAGAAGAATCGCGCCACAAAGCTCAGCAACTCGTTGATGAGGCGAAGCAGGTACTCGAACCCTTTGGTAGTGCAGCTTACCCGTTGCAGGCGATCGCCAACTACATTACAGCCCGTACGTATTAATTTACGCCTGAGCATCTCCAGCCGAATCTTTCCCCATTGGCTTAGCAAGCCCAATGCTATTTCACGTACATCGGTTTAACTCAAAAACGTTTAGCTCGGAATTGTTCAGATAAATAATCATGCGGGATTTTTTCAGCATCCTGGATAATCATGTTCTAGTGGTTGCCCTGATGGCTTGTTTAGCAGCCCAACTGCTCAAGGTCGTCTTCGAATTGCTCTATCACGGCAAAGTCAACGTGCGAGCGTTAGTCGAAACGGGGGGAATGCCAAGCTCTCATTCAGCTTTGGTCACTGCTTTAGCAGTAGGTGTAGGCCAAGCTCAGGGCTGGGCAAGTTCAGATTTTGCCGTTGCTTTTGTGGTTGCCGTTATCGTCATGTACGATGCCGCAGGGGTGAGGCAAGCCGCCGGAAAGCAGGCTCGCATTCTCAACCAAATCATTGACGAGCTATTTCGAGAAAAGCCTGAGTTTAACGAAGATCGATTAAAAGAACTGCTAGGCCATACGCCTGTGCAAGTGATTGCGGGTTCTATCTTGGGAGTGGCGATCGCCTGGATAACAGCCCCAGCATAGCTTTTAAGGTTGTTCACCCTACTTTTTCCATACTGCTGTGCATGAAGAATAGTTGAGGCCATACCGAAAAGAAGAATGGGCCAATGCCCAAAAACATACAATCACCCGCAATCAGATGCCTGTTACGCAAAAATTTAAACTATTCATAGCCTATTATTATTCTCGGTTCCATTACTATTCTCTCAACTAACAGATCTGATTTTGCCGTAGAGAGCGAGATTCACTCACTTACCGAATCGAAACAAACCCAACCTGCTCCAGTAAAGATTGCCCCTCTTGAGACAAAAGCAGCGTTGCATAGGCTTCACCCGCCTGTTGATCCGCCTGCCCATTTTCTTTCACAATGACCAACAATCGACGTGTTAGCGGATATTCGCCATTTTGCAGCACCGCCATGTTGATCTGATTGCGCTGAGCCGGACACTGCGACGAAGGAACCAAAGGGGCTTGATAGGGCGCAATGAGAGAAGTGCTACTGTTTCCAATGGCTAAGGGCTTGGTCGTGCATTGACCGATCACTTCTGGAGCCGATGCAAAATAAATGCCTCCAGGGTTAGACGAGACAGCCCGGAGTGCTTCTGTTGTGGTTGGCACAATCTGAACCGTGCTGCCAAATGTTGCTCCGCCCATAACATTGGAAATAAAGAACTCGACGGTTCCGCCATCCGTAGAGCGACTGTAAGGCGTAATTGCTAAATTTGGCCCGCCGACTTGATTCCAGTTGTTCAGCAGCCCGGTGTAAATGCCATTGAGCTGCTCTATGGTCAGTCCTTCTACAGAGAGTTCAGGATGAACGGCGATCGCAATTCCTTCAAGGGCAACCGGAATTTCTCTGAGGGTAAAGTTCCGCTGCTGCGCCGCCTGAATTTCTTGTGGATTGAGCGATCGCGACGACTGTGAGAACGAAATTTGATTATTGAGCAGCATCTGAATACCCGCGCCCGAACTCGCTGCCCCGCTCACAGGATCGGTATATCGAAGTTGAAACCCAGCATGAGATTGCTGGATTCCCGGATCGATGGTGCCCCTCACCGGAGCCCAGGTCGTGCTGCCACCATAGCTAAACAGCCCCGATGGGACATCCGGGACTGATGCCAAGGTCTGGTAATCAGGGATGCCAGATACGGCGCTAGAGGCCGGAGAAGAGGGAGTCGTACTGTCAGAGGAATTGTCGTTGGAAACGATGTTGCCCAAGTTGTTGCCAAACTGCCGAGTCAGCCACCATCCTCCGGCACTCAAGAGTGCAGCGGTCAGGAGAAACGCAGCAATTAAGATCGGCGTATCGTTTTTTTTAGCCATAGGACGTGTTGCAACTAGGGAGTTAAATCGACTGAGCAAGAGACAGCCCAACGTTAGCCCAAAATAGAGTCGTTTTGGGTGAGGTTATTCAATATTTGTCATGATTCTTGCATCAAGTGTTGCGAATCTTCAGGTCAATTCGGTTACCTGCATTCGATTGTCTGCATTCGGTTGCTTGCAACGAGCGATACGAGGCACATCAACGCCCCACAGCCATCTGCAATCGAACCGATCACAAAAAACGGGTCAAAACTCGATAAATCAAGAAAAAGACGATAGCTCCAGATAGACACAGCAGCCCAGCCATAACGGGCAAGACAATCAATAAAACAAAGGCGTTGCCAGGGATGACGACAAACCCAAAAACAGCTTCCGCAACCAGAGCAATCACAAGAGACAACCCCGCAAGAATCACAAGGTCAACTTTCTCGATAATTTGACGGAGTTGTAGTGCTACCAACGCCATAGCTACAACCGCAGCAATGCCAAAACTGAGCGGAGATGCACCCAAGATGCTGCTAGTGGCGATCGCCACTAGTGCCACTTCAAAGCCCAAAAACGCCGCTCCTGAGAGAATCGGGAATGGACTCAATGTCGAAAGGGCTGAGCTGGAACGTGGAGAGGTAGCCGCTGACTTTGTGGGTTTAGCTCTAGCCTGAGCTAAAGGAACCGAGGATTGAGCCGAGGATGATGGAACTGGCGCAGGTTTAGCCTGTTGTGCAGAGGATGAAACAGGTTGCTTGGGCGGTGGCGGCGGCGGCGATGATACAGGAGGGGGCGATGATGCGGGAGAAGGGGGCGATGATACAGGAGGGGGTGGGCTGGCTTGTCTAGCAGGCGTAGAGCCACCAAAACCAGAATTAGGCTGCAATGCCTCAAGCACCTCTTCAGCCGACTGAAATCGCTCACTCGGAGCAGCCAGCAACATCCGATTTAACACGCCCTCCAATAGCGCATCAACCTGAATATAGGCCCGCCAGTTCCAGGTATTGGTATAGGTGTCATACAGCTCCATTGGAGACTTGTTCGTCAGCAAGGTGATGCAGGTGACGCCAAGAGCATAAAGGTCAGTCGCTGGATAAACAACCCCTCCGGCCATTTGTTCTGGAGGGGCATACCCCATAGAATAAATCCCCGTCGAACGGTGAGACGCGGCTCCCTGCACCTGGGCGATCTGTTTTACCGCTCCAAAATCAAGCAGGTGAATGCGTCCTTGGCGATCGCGCATGATGTTAGATGGCTTGATATCGCGATGAATGGAACCATTCTGATGAACAAAGGTCAGCACCTTCAGAACCTCGTTCAACACTTCTCGCACTTCGGCTAATGAAAAAGCACCCTGCTTTTCCAACTCTTCCTCCATATTCTGGCCATCAATATATTCCTGTACCAAATAGAAAAACTGAGAAGGCTGTCCTGGGCCACTCGGAGACACGCCTAACTCAAAAAAAGCAAATAAATTGGGGATTTGTGGATGAGGATTGCCTAACTTTTCTAACGCCTCTGCTTCTCGTTCAAACAGATCCTGGGCAACCTGAAGCTGATCAGGACTCAAGTCTCCTGATGGCAAAAACTGCTTGACAACACAGCGTCGCATGGTTGGCGTGTAGCGATCGATCGCCAAAAACGCGGCACCAAACCCTCCTTGACCGAGCAATCGAGTAGGAATGTAGCGCCCAAGCAGGAGCTGCGGCATGCCACAGGTTGTACAAAATTTTTGCTGCACCGTTTTGAGCGTATTTCGATCATCCAGATCCGTAAATAAATTCGTTGGGCGCGTGCAGCTTGGACGCGTGCAGTAGGTTTCCATGGCCTAACGAGCAACAGTCACAGTACAAACCAATTGAGCATAGTCGATGAAGACGTTTCAGTCCATTTTTTCAATCTGACCGATGCAAAACAGATGTCTCATAGAGGAGATGACCCATGTGAGTCATGAAAACTGGATCATGACAACGTTTTAGAAGGTGAAGATATCACATCAACCCTTACAACCCTTCCCCAATCAAGAACTGCGAGGTTTCGACGGGGTAGCCTCAAGAGCAGTACTGCGAAGAGAGGTCGGCACATCGACAGAATTTCCAGGCTTAGCAGTTTTTTCTGACGCTGCCGGGTGGTTACTAAATAGAGGCAAAATCTCCTTCACAAAGGCTTCAGCCGCTTTTGAGCGATAGCGGCTAGGATTGACGATCACCGACAAGGTACGGTTGACCACAACGCCATCGACCCTAGCTCGATGCAAAACTCCCATTTGCAGCTCTTTCTCAATCGCCGAAATCGAGACAAATGCAGCGCCTAAGCCCGACTGCACTGCATTTTTTATGGCCTCAATTGAATTAAGCTCCATTTCGATTTTTAGGCGACGCGTTTCAATCCCACTGCGAGTCAAAACGTGATCGATCACTTTTCGAATGGTGGACTGAGAGTCGAGAGCAATAAATCCCAGTTTATACAAATCTTCTTTTTGAATGGTAGCAACCCGCGCCAAAGGATGAAACGCTGGCAAGATCAGAGCCAGTTCATCTTCGGCGTAGGGGATGATATCTAGAGAATCTTGTAGCTCTGGGGGCACTTCACCCCCAATAATAGCCAGATCAATTTGCCCATTTGCAACACTCCAAGCCGTGCGACGGGTGGAATGAACATGAAGTTGAACGGCAACTTCAGGATACTGTTGCCGGAAACGACCGATCATTCGAGGTAGAAGGTAAGTACCGGTCGTTTGACTCGCACCGACAATCAGAGTGCCTCCCTGTAAATTTTGTAAATCCTCGATTGCTCGGCATGTTTCTTCGCAAAGGGATAAAATCCGATCACCGTACTCTAATAACAGATGGCCTGCTTCGGTAAGCTGAGCGCGTCGCCCACCCCGATCAAACAGCGGCACATCCAACTGCCGCTCTAGATTCTGAACTTGTAGACTCACTGCCGGCTGTGACACGTACAAACTATCTGCGGCTCTTTTGAAGCTACCTTCGGCAGCGATCGCCTTCAATATGCGCAGTTGATCCAGAGTAAAAGGAAGATCAGACATGATTGTCAAACCCGCAAATAAAAAGGGTTACATTGTGACTAGCGATGAGCATGGCTCTTAACGACTCTAAAGAATTTTTGCAGTGGGAAATCATAAGAATCATAAATCTTATGGGAATTCTAAGGTAGGTTTTTGCCTACAAACCTTTTAGGAAAACGCCAAGCAAGTCGTGACGCCTGTTAGAACATATTGAAGTTGAATGTTGACGGCTACGCTGTTAAGGGAGCGTCGATTAAGCAGAACAAGCAAGCGATTACATTAGATTATCTTATGAAACGGGATGTTGTCCGCGACTTTCTGAATTTACCAGGAATAGTCGGGATCGCCCTAGTCGATGGGCGATCGCGTCCTTTTTTCTTTGGCATTGATCACGCTCTCAATTTTCAGCAAAAAGAAGCGCTTGCCCAAGGGATTCAGCAAGTTGTTGAAACAACCCCTTCCAGCTTTGAATCTTTTGAATTCCAGTTCAACAGCCACCAAGTTTACATCTACAAATTAGAGCATGGCATTATTCTGCTCGTTTTAACAAATGAGCAGCTTGTCTACTCTAGCTATACCCTACTGGTCTCACAGCTAAAACACAGCCTCCAAGACGATCTAGGAAACGCGATCGCCAATTTTCGTCTTGCCGCTGGAAATGTGACCCTGAGCGGCCAAAGCTACTGGAATCGTAAGCCAGATCCTGAAACCCTAACGCTCTCGACCGGGCTTTCAGCAGACCCCGCAAGCACCTCATCAACCCAGTCATCGAGACAAACCCGCCCTAACCCAACCGCTCCATCGACTCCCACCACGCCGACCACTCCACCGCTCGATTCCCAAAATGGGCGCGTAGTTCCTCCAGCCAAAACGGCAGGAAAAACAGAGCCGTCATCTGCCTCTAATTCTCAAACCAGGCGATCGCAGCAAACTCCGCTGTCACGACAGAATACTCAGCCTGCACCATCTTCTAAACCCGCTGATCCTTCTCAATCCATTGGTGAAGAGGCGATCGCCAGAGCCGCCTCATCTCGTTCTGAACCTGCGCCCAATCCAGAACAGCTCAACGAAGCCGCAAAAAAAGCTGCCCGCGAAAAGGCCATGCGAGAGCGAGCCATGCGAGAACGAGCGGCTCGACAGCGCCAACAGGCTTCTGCTCCATCGGGCACTGCTCCCGCTCCATCAAGCACGACAACCAATCGTTTAAACTCCACTCCACAAAATCGATTAGAGGTGCCCGGAGCCTCCCCCAAGCCCAATGCAGCGCAAAAAATTCCATCCGCGCAAAATTCTCCCCCCCCATCGCAAAAACCTACGGATCAAGACCGTTTGGCTGCGAAATCTGGGAATACTGGCAACTCGCCTACACCGCAGGATAAGCCCAGTACGTTGAAGGAAATTCTAGACGCTCTAAACCAGCTCAGCAAGCTCACAACGCGTTATCTTGGTGCAACCATTGTGGCCAACTATTGGAAGTCGAGCCGTCCTCCAGTAGAGTGGCTTGCTAACTTTGAAGTAGATCGTT
>JBARXP010000236.1:0-53366 GCA_049647405.1 Elainellaceae cyanobacterium
CCGCGTCTCCAGTCTGGAATCGTTTTCAACTGTTCAATGAGGGCGTCTACTCCCATGACACTCACCGACTCACAACGCTTCTAGTTTGTATTCCTTCTGCTAAAGAATCAACCCTACCGCCTGACCCTGAGCCGCAGAGCAGTCTAGATCGAGCTGAGCGGGTACAGCAGCTTTTGGGTGTGGCGTGGGGACTGGGGTTTAACACCTATCCTCAGCTAATTGAGTATGTGCGTGAGCAGACGGGGCAAGGGTGTAGCCGTCGCGCGATCGCCCAGTTCAAGCAACGCCAGGGCTTACTGTGATGGCGCATTTTGCGGTGATGTATGCCACGACGGGACAAGGCGATGTCACCCGGACGGTCATTTTGGAGGTGGTGCAGCAGTTTCCTGGACTCAGTATGCAGGAGATTGCAGCTCAGGGGAGATTGAGCTACGAGCAGGTACGCAGACAGGCTCCGCAGCTCACCAGCCAAGGATTGATTTACCCCAAACGGGAAGGACGCAAGAAATTCTACTATGCCGGAACTGCCATTGTTTGAAGCGGAAATTCTGAAGACGTGCCATAGCCTAGAGCAGAGCGAGTCGGTGCTGCTGATTGGTGAGGCAGGTTCGGGCAAGAGCTACATTGCTGCGGCCATCTGCAAGCACTTCGAGCAGCAGGGCTGGACAGCGGCGATCGCCACCTACGGCGGTTCCGCGAAGCAGACGCTGTTGGACTTGTGCGAGACGCTGGGCGTTGCCACGGTGACAGACGATGAGAAGCCAAAGAACCTCACGGCTGAGGGACTGCGGCAGGCACTCTTGAAACGAGTCGTGAAGGCGCGGCATCTCCTGATCGTTGAGAATTCGCAGCGCTTTCCGGCTTCACTTCGTTACTGGCTAGAGGAAGTGCTGGACGCTGAGGGCTTGCTGCTGCTGACGGCAACTGACCCACCTGCGCGAGATTTATTTTTAAAATTTCCTCGCATAGCTGTGCCCCCCCTTAGTGCCGACGAAGTGCGGTCGGTGATGTATGCGGTAGCTCAGGAGATGGGGGTCACCCTGACGGCTTCCAAATATGCCGAACTCCAGCAGCGGGTGGGAGGCAATCTGCGCCTAGCGGGACAGATTTTGCGGGAGGACAAGATTGGTATTGCCGCAGCTCAGCAAAGCGACCATCAGGCTCAATACGTTGATGGAACGCCGTTTCTGGTGGCTGGACTCTCGGCAGTTGGCATCATTCGGTTTATCGGCATTGGGTTAGGCGATAAGGCGCTGTACCTAGTCGGTGGGATTGCGACGATCCTGACTTTCTCGTTGCGGACGCTGTTCTATGCAGCCAACCGACGCACCAATGCAGGGAGGTTGACCAGCCGATGATCACGATAGAGCCATCGTTTCAGCTCCAGGCCATCACCGCAGATCAGCGCCATGAGTTTCATCCGCAGCAGTGGGTGAACGTGTGGCGCGTGGATGTGCTGCTGAAGTGCGAGTACATGCAGACCTATCAGGTACAGGAGATAGACCCAGATGAGATGGGCGATGACCCTGAGACGCTAATTCTGGAACCTGTGAACGATGACGGAGAGCCGATGACATACCTTGAGGCACGGGCAAGGATGGCAGTTCAGCCATGATGTCTGTGACCCATGCGGCGATCGCCATCTGTACCACAAGCGTGACTCTGGGCAGCGCCAATCCGTTTGTGTTGGGAGCGGCAGCACTGGCGTCTCAGTTCCCGGATCTCGATAGCACCAAGACGACCATCGGCCAGGTGCTTTATCCGGTAGCGACCTGGATTGAGGCGCGATATCCTCATCGCACGGTGACTCATTCGTTTTTGGCGACAGGCATGGTAGCTGTGGCCTTGAGTCCGGTGCTGTTGTGGTCGTGGCGGTTTTGGCTGGCAATTGTTCTGGGGTATTTCTGCGGTTGGTTTGCCGATGCGTTTACCAAATCAGGGGTGGTGGCGTTCTTTCCGAATCCGGCTCGACTCGTGATTCCGGGCAATCCTCGCTGGCGGCTAGATCGGAAGTCTCCGACTGAATATTGGGTATTGGCAAGCTGCTGTCTGCTGACGCTGGCCTCGGTGCAGCTCATCTCCGCCGGGGGCATCAGTGAGGCGATCGCCCTCTCTTTCTTCAATGACAGCGCCACGGCTGCTGACACCTTCCACAAGTACGGTAGTCATCAACTGGTCACGGTGGAGGTGCAGGGCATCCACAAAACCACCAGTCAGCAAGTATCGGATACGTTCACGGTGATTGAGGCATCGCAGAATGATGTTATTGCTGAATCGCTGACCACTGGGCTGCTCTACAAAATTGGCAGCGGCATTGATGTGCAGATTCAGCCCACGGCTATTCGGACTCGATTGGGCGATCGCCTCACGATTCAGTCTCAGACGCTGGATGTGCAGGAGCTGCCGTTTGAGGAGCTGCTGTCGCGCTGTCCGTCTAATGCGTATTTGAGTGGGTCATTGCTTGTGGATGACCTGGAAGATGCTCCCCTTCAGCGAGCGGTGGTGAGCTATCCGACCCTTGCGACCTATGGCAACCAGTTGGAATTGAGCAATGCCCGACCGATTGAGCTGGCCCAGTTGAGAGACTTCTGGATTTTGCACGGACGGCTGGTGATTAAGGTGAGGGCACAGTCATGAAACGGTCGATCACCACAGCACGGGTCGGGTATGGAATTGTGGCAAGTGGCGTCGGTCTTGCGATTGTGGCTGGACTGTTGCAGCTTTCGACCTTGGCCGGACAGAGCCAGGACAGTCCGACCGGACAGCCGGACATTATTCAGCTTCCAGAATCAGCGACTCAACCGGGCAGCAGTGATGCACCTCGACTGTTCAAGATGGCGGTGACGCTGACTAATCCTGATGATTTAAAAGTCAGGCAGGGTGATGCGATCGCCAAAGGACAGCTTTTGGCCGACCGAGTTGAGGAGCGTCAGAGTCTTGAGGGACGATTGGGACGCTTAGAGATTTCGCTGAAACGGTTGCAGGAGTCGATTCGTGCGCCACTACCACCGACTGAAGCTCCAGAGGTGGCCGCACTCCCCCAGCCTACGTTTCTAGAGCAGGTGGCAGGCATTGACCGGGCATTGGTGGCGGTTGACCAGGCGGAGACAGTGGTGAACCTGCAACAGCGGAAGGTCGATGCCCTTCAGCTCATGCCCCAAGGTCAGGCTCCACCGGAAGTATTGCAGCACGAGCTAGCCCGACTGGAGCAGTTACAGCAAGCCCAGGCTGAGGCGATCGCCAACCTTGCCCTAGCCGAGGCGCAGCTCGAACGGGCACGGCAAGAGCGGCAGCACCAAGAATATTTGCACTCCCTGGAAATGTCGAAGCGAAAGATTGCGATTGAAGATCAGCAACTTCGCTACCAGGAGCAAATGCAGGCATACCAACAGCAAGTCACTGATCGCCAGTATCGACTTGCCGAGGTAGAGGCTCAAATCGAGCAAACCCAAGCACAACTCCGACTCTTGGAGGCGGTGCGATCGCCGTACAACGGCACTGTTCAACGTATCGAATGGAAAGGACAAACCAATGAAGCAATTCAAGTCGAGCTTACGTTACGGGTGGATGGGGAGAGTCAGTCTCCTCAGCTCCGTCACTCTGATGATGATGGTGGGGCTAATCAGCGCTCCATCCGCGAAGGCGGAGTGTTCGGAGAGCGAAACGCCAACGATTGAGGTGGAGGCTGAGGAGATTCAGGCTGAAGAGGAGTCTACCTCTGAGGCTCCCATGCTGGAGCTGCTGGAGGTTGAGGAATCTGAAGCTGAAGCGATGGAAGTGGAAACGCTTGATAACGATGAGGAAACCGTCAACCCTGAGACGGATGAGGCAGAGCAGGACTCGTTAGATAAGCCTGCGACTGAAGACGCTGAGCTTGAACCGTCTGAAGATGAAAAAGACCCTGCAATGGACACTGAGGAGGCACAGAAGATCTAGTTATGCGTAGAGCTGCACTCTCGATGTTGGTCATTCTCCTCAGCGGGAGTGCGGCGCTGCCTGCCCAGTCCCAGACATTGCCAATCCCTTCTCAATCTGAGATAGAGGCGATTGAAGGGGATCTCTATGTGGATGTGGAAGAAGAGATCGATCCCTATGTAGACGAGAACGTTGATGAGTTTGAAGATGAAGGATTTGAAGAAGAACCGCTTGACTTTGATGTGAATGAAGGTGGCATTCCGTCTGCCTTGAGCGAAGACTCAAACCCGCTGAATCCGTTGGGCAATTCTCTAGAGCAGCTGGTGTTCTTTCAGTTCTCAGAAGACCTATGGATGGCGATGCTGGGTGATTTACCCTGTCTCGATATGAGTGAAGCTTGTATCCAAGAGCTTCAGGATATGGCGATCGCCAACGACCCCACCTTGGCCGAGATTGAATGGCGCATTGAGGAGATTAATGAGCGCATTGAGCAGGCGCGTTCTGCCAATCAGCGACGGCTTACCTTTTCAGCATTTGAACCCCTGTTAGAAAACCTCTTCAGGCTTGACCCCATTACCCGAATTCCTGATCTGGAGAATCCACCCATCCCCGGAACAGTGGTTCAGCCCGAACGCCGAGGGTTTCTGGAGAAGGTGTTGAGTATCTTCATCGAACCACTGAGCGGCATCAATGAGATTTTGAGCTTTGTCGGCTTGCCGCTGTTTCGTGGCGCGACTGGAGGCGGCGATGAAGCTCAACAGCGCAGTATTGCCATTGCTGACCTGCAAATCAAAGTGACGGAGGTGGAGAGAGGTCGGGCAGAGATGGCGAGAGAGTTGCGTGAGAAGGTAATGCTAGAGACACTAGCCTTTGATGAAACCCGCCGTCAGTTTCAGATCTCCCAGGAGATTGCCCAGCGAGAATACACCCGGCTTCAGCTTCTGCGGATTGACTACCAGTTTGGTGACGGCAGCACCCAGTCTTACCTGAGAGATTTGTCTGGGGTTGATCAACAACGAGCCGCGACCTACACACAGTGGGCACGGCTCGTAACGCAACTGACCAAGATTAAGCTGTTAGTAATCGGAGACGGTAGCTTCTAGATCATCACCTCCTAGTTGTTCCAAGATTGGGGAAGATATAAGGTGTAGCCGTCACTGCTATTGCCTCGACAAACGGGAGGATCAGCTTCAGGCAAAGTATTGATCGTGTAGTTTGTGCCGTTGATTACAAGCTGAGCAGGCAGCGGGTTACGGGTCGTGTTGCTGAGCTGGATAAAGCCACAGCCATTGGCACGACGGTTAGAAGTGTAGTTGAGGTCGTTGAAGCTGACTTCTGAATAAAGGCCAGCGGTGCGACCGACGAGAACGACATCCCCATCGGGTGTCTTGTAGTCACTGGCTCTGGGTTCTTCTAGGTTTTGCCCCACACAGCGGGGGCGCGTCTCAACGGGCAAAGCAGCGACATCTACGTTGCTGGTGCCTTGCTCATCCACCACCGTAAGGCTGTTGCCCAATGCCGGACGGCTACTGGTGATGGTGATAGCCACTTCACCACAGTAGTTGGAGCGCAGGCGGGATTCTTGCCCCCGACCCACATACTCCACAGGCAGGCTCAGGCCAGCACCGGGAGAGCCTGCACCATGAACAAACACGTTGCCGTTTCCATCTTTGAACACGTCTGGAGGAGGGGCGGCAAGGGCAGGCCCAACAGCAGACAACAATGCTAACAACGCACCACTAATGGCAATTGCCCGTTTCTTTTTGATTCGCATACACGTCTAAATGAATGACAGTGCAGCACCTGTATGAGCTGAATCTGGCCTGAAACAACAGCAGAATCACGGATGAGGCGGCGGATAGTAAACCCAGCTCTCTCCATCGGCTCGACATAGAGGTGGATGGGTCAGTGTTGGTAGGCTGCTCATACTGATGGATTGGTCACCTGTGGACAGCTTCAACGTAAGCGCATTACCGATAGTCTCTCCATCGCTGTCATCCTGGATATAGCCGCAGCCGTTGACTCGGTGATAGGCCAGAATGTTGCGGTGGTAATGAATCTCGACTCGTTCACTGGGTTGAAAGCCAGGGATAGCAAGCGTATCGATAATGTCCAGTCCATGCACTGTCTCATCGGCCAGGGTTGCCAAAGGTTTGCGGTCATTGAGGAAGTTTTGGGTAGCCGTGCTAGTGTCACCGCTGGTGAGAGTGCCGTCTGCTTGGCATTGGGGCTGAGTAGTGGCGATGAGCTGATTGGTGATGTTGATGCTCCCATACAGCCGACCATTGACCACCACTTCACTGCCCAGTCCTAAGCGCAGCTCCTCTAGACGATTGACGCGCACCACTCCACAGCGATTGGCTCTGAGGTTGCGGCGAATGTCGGTGGCGTCATGGAGGATGGGCACTAGCTCTGTGGCATATTGCTCTAACCCCATGATGTAGAGGTCGTTGCCGACTCGAAAGGCTGGGGGTGTGGATGCGGTGACAGGTAAAGCTGTAAGACAGAACCCCAGAACAGCCCAAGCCAGTGACCAGAGTGGCTTCATGATTCTTCCAATAACATTACTACGGGTTGGAGATAACCGCTGATGTCAGAGACATGAAACCGTAGGATTGACGATGAGTCATCGAGTAAATATTAAGCAGTCGATTCTATTCTGCCTTCGGCCTAGATGTGCGTGGGAGAAAAAGACACAATTAGATGAGAAAATATGCCTTTTATTAGTCCTTTATTTTTGAATATACCTGCATCACTGCCAGTCTAAGCTGATCTTTTTGGCTTTGCTCATACGTAAACAAGTCGCCTTCTCTAAAATTTAGGAGATGAACCATAAAGTGATCCACTTCGTTTACCCAAAATGCTAAAACAGGTTTATCCTCCGATAGATTCACGATTTCTTGCAACCGATTAACTTGTGTTTGAGATACATCCTGGAGATTAATCGAAGCCAGCCTACTGTATTCCCAAATTAACTTTGATAAGTTTTCTGCTTCTTCAGATACGAAGTGATCTGGAATTCCTGAAACAGGATACCAGTCATCTGAATAGCGACACCAATTGATATCTTTTGGTTTTTTAGTAGCAGTCAAAAGCCCACAATCTTTAATATCTTCGGAATTTTTTAATAACCGCTCATATTTAGATTCTAGATCCGCTAAGCCATAATTATCAAGCTTATGGTATTCATGCCTGAGAGCTAGTAATGCCTTTAACTCAATTTCTTTTCTCTCATCTTCCTTGAGTAATCTATTGACTGCATTACCCCAAGGAAAATCTAAGAACCACCGCTTTCGAAGGATGTCATAAAAGTTGATGAGAGTAAAATTTCCTGATAAGGCAACCGATGCTTCTCTCTCCATACTTAGAATGGAGTTAGACACAATACATAGGTTGAGAAGAGAAATATCAACAGCTAAGAGATGACGATAGATAGTAGATGAGTCGATGGGAAAAAACTGCAAGGATGCTTGAGTTTCTATTGACGGTCGCGCCTTTAATATGACCTCCATGCATATTGCCCGAAACCATGCACTGTGAACTTTAACGGAAGGACTAGGCTTTCTCTCTTGGGCAAGTTCCATAGCTTTTCCAAGAACTTCCCAAGGTTGAAGCGACTCTTTAGGATCAATGCCAAACTGCACTAGTGTTCGATAGACAAAAGCTACAATAGAACGTGCTAGAGGGTTCTGCTCCCTATCAACAATGAATCTTAGCTCCGGTACTTGATTAGGCCAAATTTCGGGATAGCAAGCCTCAATCACTTCTCGCACTTCCTCAAAAATTTTGAGTGCAATTTCCTGGCTAGTGTGGGATGTAAGATTAGATATTAATGTAATTGCAGACGGTAACTCTTTATAAAGAACACCTAATAAATCGTCGGTTGCATCAGTAGATTTTCTCAATACATTCCCTTTACTAGATCCAGTCTCTTGAGAATGTCCTAATAAGTTAACAATCCACGACCGAATCCGTTGAATCGGATCTTGGCGATATCTACCTGTAAACGTTTCTCCAGCCAAGCCTTGCTCTTGTCTATCCTGCCGTAATAAATAGTTTAATAGCTGCCTCTCTTTACCTTTACTCTTACCCTGGATATTAAATTTCTTATAGATTTCACCCATACATTGAATGCAAGCATTTTGGCTAATGTTTAATTTGCTTGCAATCTCTTTATTGGTTTTTAACTCTTTGAATTTGAGAAGAAAAACTTCCTTTTGCTCAGCCGTAAGATCTACTTCATTTGCCTTTCGAATTAGATAATCTGAATCGAGAGCTGCAACAGATTGATTCATGGTTTTAAAGAGACTACATCCTAGTTACTACACGCTCTGAATAGATAAAAATGCGGTCAGCAATCGCTACAGTCACAGCCATAGTGTGAGGGCAACTAAGCACCCTCACATGTTCGATCTCCCAGCATATATCTCTGCTCTACAAACAAGCAATGACATCATTGATGCCTGTAGAGCAAACTCAATAATACATGGCTTCATACCACGTGGACAGATAGTGAGACAGAAAATCGAACTTAAAATGCCGCATTTTCTATCTTAAATGCCTTGAGCCACCATGTCACTAGTTCAAATATATCTTCGAGCATATGTCTTTGGAAAGTCTTAGTGACGATAAATATATACGCTACACAGACAGTACTCACCATAGAATACGAGTTTTTGAAATAAAAGTTTATGCCTTAGAAGATCTGATTTACTTGCTGACTTCAACAACTAGAAACACTTTTATTTCTGCCATGGCGCTTACATTACAGGAAAAATAAGACTTTTGACCTTTGCAAGGCACAAAAGTATAGCAAGCGACACATATTTCTGTTTTTATGCCTTATTATGCCTCTTAATCGCTCTTGCTTTATGGGCGGTTACGTTGAGGGCAAGACATGAGGGACAGAATATGCAACACATTAAGCGAGTTGAAGTGATTCAACGGAGACGGAATGGAGAGCGGAACTTTCAGCGTCAAGATCTATCGGGCCTGGATTTCAGCTTGGCTGATCTGTCGGGATTGAATCTGAGCTTTGCTAACTTGCAAGGCTGTAACTTTAATGGAACCGATCTATCTCGTACCAATCTTGAGGGCGCAAACCTACAATCCTGCAACATGGAAAGTGCAGATCTGTCTCAGGCTCAGCTGAATGGGGCAAACCTTCGTCGAGCTATCCTCTCTTACGCTAACCTCTACCTGGCAAATCTCTGTCGAGCAGACCTGACGTGCGCACAACTGGTTAAGACGAATCTTCAATATGCTGACGCTAAAGGGGCAGAATTTCAAAACGCAAACCTTACAGGTGCCAACTTGACGGGGACAACGCTCTGGGGCGCAAACTTACCCCGCAGTTTAGCTAGCTAGTTTAATCTTTTTCCCTGTTCAGGCATCATTTTGAGCCTTTCTCAAAAAATGATGCCTTTAGAGAGCACCATTATCTCTGATTAGGGGCATCTACTATTCTATCCGATTCAGATTTATATGGATATTCGCGCTGTACGTAGTGATTTGATGACTATGCCGCGTCCGGAGCTTGAGTCAGTCATACAAGGTTCCCAAAGAGTATTGAGTTACCCAGTGTGGGGTGAGCGTCCATGACAGTTTTGGCAAAGGTAGCACTCACTCTATTAGGGAGTTGAAGACAGGTTCGGGATGTTGCAGTTCTACTCTGAAACAGCTTTGACATAACACAGCGGCAGAAGAGGCTGACCATGCAAAACCAAAAGCACTCAAACAATGAAGCACCTGTACAAGAAACTGAAAAAAACTTGCCAGAGAATAATCAATCAGCAATCGCCACAGATGGAGGGCAGATCCACCAGTCTGTAGGATCTTCTGTTGATGCCAGAGCAGTGTCGAGTATTCAGGTTTTGAACAACTTGACAGTTGAAGCCCAAATACTCACCTCAATTGGCTTGGTAGTTGGTGCTGTGTTGGGCTCTGTCCTGACTATTTTAGGCAGTTTGACCGCTCACTTCTTCATACAGTCCAGCCGACCGCCCCGATCCAGTAGCTCTGAGTCCCATGATTCTGAGTCTCTATTCTGTCCTGAAGGTGTGTTTCCTACACAAGAAGTCATATCCCATCGGAGAATATTCTATGATGCTTTCCCAGTTTCTTCTGTTTCGGCTCCCTCTCTAGCAATAGGAACCCTGGCTTCTTATCAATATCCCCAGATTATAGAGACTCCAATGGTCGTCTACTCGGAGTTTGTGATTGATATGCCGTTTCAGAAGTTTTTGAATTCAGGGGGACAGATGAAGCTGAAATTTAGCCTCTTTGTAGATGCACTTACCCTACCCCCTAGCAATACACTGTTTTCCTCTCAGTCTGAGAACGCCTTTGACTCATGGTTCTTGAGCAATGTGGTCGATAGAGTCAACGGGCTGCAGATTATGAACACGGATTCAGAACATCACTCTTGGTTGAAATCTACTGACACGTCTAGTTTCAGCATGAACCAGGCTACTGCTTTGATGCTCAGTTCTATGCTGCCATCTTCTCAAGGCTCCGATATAAGCCCTAATATTGTCGCTACTCAAATGACGCCGCTATCAACGGATCAGCCGGGGAAGTCTGTCACTGAACCGTCAGTCGCCTTCTCTATTTTGTTGCTCTGCTTGATCAGTACGCTACTGTTCCGCAACTATCCTAAAAATCTATAAGGAGGTTTCGCCATGAAGAAAACGAATAACCAGATTGCCCATGCCAGCTCTGGTAGCCGTATTACTCAAACTGTTGGGGATCGAGGCAGTCACAATGTTAGTTACTTGATACTGATGCCTATTCTCGCAGTCGGATCACTGCTCCTGTTCGAGTTAGCGTTTTTGGATGGAGGGATTACGTTTCGCTTGAGGTCATCCCCACCGACGACAGACCAACCCTCGCATCCTCCAGCATTGGAGGATGCGAGGGTTGTCGGGGAATAAGCTTAAAAATCCTTGAATCCCTTTTCTGAAAGAGCTTTCGACAATTTCCTATTAAAATTGTCGAAAGCTTTGCCGTAATTGACTGTCAGCAATTTCTGTCACTATTGCCCGACAACTCTAATAAACGCTAAATCCATAACCCATGCCATGCCGCGAGGGGCGGCATTTTTTGTGATTCTGCTTAGCTAAGAGGAGTAGGCTGCTGACTGTTTTCACTGGCTTTCCTCGGGCATTCTGAAGATTGAGCATAGCTGCCAACATCAGGAGTGCAATACCATGAAATTCAGGACATGGATGGACTGGAGTGGAGTTTTGGCGGGGGCGATCGCCATAATCGCAGGATGCAGCAGTAACTCTGTCGGGCAGTCCGAGGATTGGGGAGTATCTAGCATCAATGACGACGACACCTTGACCGTGGTGCAGGGAGAGCAAGAAAAAACCGTGTCGCTATGTGGCGTATCGCTCAAGGATGGTGCTGAGGCGAAGGCGCAGCTAGATCAATGGTTTCAGGAGAGTGAGTATCGGATCGTGATAGTGTCTGCCGGACGTGACCGGACTAACCGGGAGACAGTGGAAGTCTTCATCGAACTGGAGCAGGGCGAGCGGTTTGTGCAAGGAGATTTACTGATCGCTGGATTGGCAACGGTCGATGCAGCCACCGTGAATCAATGTCCCAATGGTGTGGTGATGCAGGATGCTGAGTCGATGGCTGAATCGGCTGAGAGTCAGTGATTCTACGCTGTTGCCTTGATGATTTGGCGTTGAGATTGAGGCTGTAAACAAGTTCAGTCTGCATAAGCAAAACACCTTAAACTCATTGCACATCAGCCGCCTAACCAGCGGCTTTTTTGTTGGGATGCTGTTAGGTTGAACAACATTGGGATGCCCAGGTCAGGACGAGTTTTGAGGATGAGGCCAGGGCAGGACGTTTTTTGGTGAGGGTCGAGTTGCTGGAAGTTGAGGAGAGGTAATTGCTCAGCGATGAGGCCAGATGAGTTCTTCCAACTTGGGCGACATCAGATTGGGTCAGTGGGCATGATGAGAATAATCTCTCATACTCCTATGACCAATGGCACGACGCTACGGAAACGTCATCTATATTGACCGAGATCCTCATGACCCCTACAAAGGCTGGGGTTGGGTCGAGGTGACGACCGAGGATATCAAGCGCTACGGTATTCCCAAAGCTGATCCAGAAACCTATCGAAAAGGTTACATACCACGCGATCGCCGCAGCGGTAATCTTCCTTCTAGAGGTCGAGCTGGAACAAAGAAATTCACAGTCAATATGGATGGAGATTTGATCACAATCAGCGCACAGAAGTCGCTGACGATTCAGGCCGTATGTGCATGGGTTAGGTCTTGGGCAACTCCGACATCGACAATTATCACCCCAGGCAACAGAACCCTCTCACTTGATGGCGAGGTGAAAAATCGTGCCACGCACTTTGTCTATTTCATCCTCAATGAGGATTGTCAGGCGATTAAGATTGGACGAGCTAAGGATTTGAACAAGCGCATCCAAGCCTTACAAACGGCAAGTCCTGTTTTTCTGAAGTTGCTGAAATCAGTACAGCTCAGTAGCGAGAAGGAATCTCATGAGCTAGAGCAGTCTCTTCATAAGCGATTCAGTGATTTCAGAATGCAGGGTGAGTGGTTTAGATCTGAAGCTGAGCTGCTGGAGTATGTGACGCAGAGCCAAGGTCTCAACGATTACAGATAAATCGGAGCAAGTTGCGTTTCCTTTGATTGTCTGCAAAGCTCCATGCACTGTCATATGAAATGTAGCTAACGACATGTTCTGAGTCAAAACTACCGAAGCGTATAGCCTGATACTGATAGGTGCTGCAATCTACTTCCAGTCGAGAGTATGTTCCATCAGGGTTTGCAATGTCTGCTGTTGCTATTACGCCTCTTCGAGTTAGACCGTTTACTTCAACATAATATGGTCTACTAAAATCATCACCGAATTCCTCACGAGGCTCAGACTCTGTTCCTGGGACTTCTAACCAGAGCGGATTTCTAATTTCATCGGTTCCCGACTTCAAGGCGGTTTTGTCTTGAAACGAACTCTGTAAACTAGGTTGGGCTTGGACATTCAGAGAGACGATCGCCCCTATCGCAATGATTGCGGTCATGCTGCTGATGGCAATATTTTTCAGCTTCACCATTGACTACGATCCTCCAGACCAACAATATCGCGAGTCCCTACAGGCAGGAACCCCATAGCAATCAGGGATAAAGAATTTAGTTAAGACGACGGTTGACGCAGCATCCAGGCTTTTCCTTGAACGGTGTCTTCAGCAACAACGAGTTTGCCGTCGAGGGTGGTGAGCACCTGGCGAGTCGTTTCTTTGTTGAGCTGGGCAATCGCCGCAATGTCAGCGGTCAGCACGGCATCGAGTTCACTACAGCAGTCCAGAATCTTCAGCGCCGTTTGCTGAGGCTGGTTCAGGTGGGGACGCACCAGATCCTGAACGTAGCGAGGCAAGCGACGGAACTGGATAAGGAAGTCAGCGGCATTCTGAATGGTCGTGAGTATTGTGATGTTCATGTAGGCGTGACATATCCCTGACAGGATTAGTGTTCCCGTCACTTCTGCTGAACGCTCAACGACTCCCTCTTGGGGTGATGACCATCTCCCTATCGGGGTGAGTGAGGCATGTCATTTGTGTCTCATCCTGAGACAGTGACGCTAACCCTAAGAGGGTGAATTGTCTCTCCCTGATGGGAGGGTCTGATGAGTGAGTGATAGCGATTTCATTTTGTAGTGAGAGAATATTTTGACTGTCATTAAGGTGGGGATTGTTCTCAACAAGAACAGGTGTTTTGAGCAATTAACGAAGAAATGAGGGTTTCAGCCTCCTCAACTGTCGATAAATTGGTTATTTTATGGACAGTTTTCAAAATCGTACAAATGCACTCCCAAGATCTATCACCGCAGCCAGAGAAAAAGAGGGTGTTATCTCCACGGCGAGAGAAAAACTCGACCTATCGCAGTCGAGAACATCTCACTCCAGATGAGGTGACGCGACTAATTGAAGCAGCGGGTAAGCGTGGCCGACATCGACGGCGAGATCGGACGCTGGTGTTGATGATGTTTCGGCATGGTCTGAGGGTAGGGGAAGTCGTAAACCTGCGATGGGATGCGGTGATGTTTGATTCCCGCAGTATCAGTATTAATCGGCTCAAGAATGGGCTGAGTGGGGTGCATCCGCTCCAGGCCGATGAACTTGAGGCACTGATGCAACTCAGACAGCGCTATCCTCACAGCTTCTCTGTGTTTGTCGGTGAGCGGGGGCAGTGCATGACGACGGGGGCGATCGCCAAGATGTTGCAACGAGCTGGGGCGATCGCTCAGTTGCCGTTGCCTGTTCATCCTCATATGCTGCGGCATTCGTGCGGTTATTATCTGGCGGAGCAGCAGTTACCGACTCGCGACATTCAGGAATATCTGGGGCATAAGAACATTCAGCATACGGTTAGATACACGGCGGCGAATCCGGCGAGGTTTAGTCGGATTCAGTGGGTGTAGGTGTCTGGTGGATGGTCTGGTGGACAGTATATCTAGACGTTGAGGCCACGGTGGATGAGAAGCTGGTGACGCTGGATGCTGAGTTTGTGGTGGGCGTGATTTCTAGAACATTAGAATTTAATCTTCCTGGAGTTCTTCGAGAAGCTCTTCAGTGAAGGGGTTTTCACCTGCTTTTAGAGCATCGATCCAGTCTTGCCGCTGGCGCTTACGGCGCGGCGGGCTACCGCTCCAGTCAACGTAGGCTTGGAAATCTTCAATGGCTCCAGCGACATCACCAGTAAGGGCGCGAGCGAGGGCACGGCTATCGCGGTAGCCGCCGTAGCTAGGGTTAGCACTAACAGCAGCTTCACAGGCTTCCAGGGCTGCTTCAGGTTCATTGCCGAGACTGATAGACCAACAAATTTTTCGCCAGAACCGAGGGGGAATAAAGACTTCCGAGTCTGCAGCTTGAGCCGTCTGCAAGTCTTCTAAGAATTGGGAAGCACGACTGGCATCAAGGGTAAAGCGATCAATTCTACGGCGAACATCATCGACAGTTTGCTGCGCGTATAGCTGGTTAGCAATCACTTGAGGCTCGCTCTCCAAAACTGGTGTTTGGGGATAGAGATCAATGTTGGGATCTTGGGCTTGTGCAGTGTTGAAAGACTCAATCGCCATATCTAGGTCACCGTCCTGTGCATCTTCGATACCAGCTTCCACCAGATTGTAGGTTTGCCATTGCTGAATAGCGATTTTAGTATTAGTCTCGACAGCTTCAGTATGGGGATACAGGTCGATGTTAGGATTGATCGTCTGAAGACGCTTGAGAATTGCCTGAGCTTGCTTAACCCGATCGGCATCAGAAGGTGATTCTTGTTTTGCCTGGAGTATGAGCCCCACTTCCTCAAGCACAGAAGGATGAATGGAAGCATTAGGGCAGGTCAACCGATAGGTCTCAAGGTCACCGATATAGCGCTGCCACTCATCTGCGGTCAGGTTGCGCTGGAGCTGATCACAGATTTTTTCTGCCCGTTGAGAGGTTGTCGAAATGTTCGTCAACTTTACGGTACCGTTTTCACTCGCTGTAATTAAATAGTTAGAGTCGGGAGTAAATGTCATAGACGAGAGCGCTCTCCGATGAGCAACTTCCGCAATTTCTTCCCCAGTGGCGACTTCAATCAGCTTTGCAGTGCCGTCCCCACTCCCAGTGGCTAAGAATTGGCTATCCTCACTAAAGACGCTACTCACCCATTCATCATGGGTGATGGTGGTCACCTCTTCCCCCGTCGCCACCTTGATCAGCTTTGCAGTGCCGTCATCACTGCCAGTGGCTAAGAATTGGCTATCCTCACTAAAGCTGACGCTCCCTACCCGTTCATCATGGGTGATGGTGGTCACCTCTTCCCCCGTCGCCACCTTGATCAGCTTTGCAGTGCCGTCCCTACTGCCAGTGGCTAAGAATTGGCTATCCTCACTAAAGCTGACGCTCCCTACCCCTTCATCATGGGTGATGGTGGTGACTTGAGGGAGTCGATTAGCGGCATTGCGTAACGGTTCGTCAACTTCCAAGACTGAAGTGGCCTGCTTTTCGAACCGCCGATAAGATTCCACAGCTAACAGCCCCGCCGTTGAACGTAAGTTGGGCTGCTGTAGTAAGATTCGCTCCGCCTGAGCTGATAGTTGGCGTGCAGTAGCCACTTCCCTTGCCCGTGCTGATTCTTCTGCCAAGCGATTAGATCGCACCGCCATGAATCCAGCAAACACGGCTAACCCCGCAAACACGCCTGCCGTGCCGATGGCTCCCCACAAGACTCGTTTCTCTAAGCGCTTGCGTTGCTCTTCTTCTTGCTGCTGCTTTTTCTCAGCGGCTTGTTTATCTCGCACCAACTGCTCTAGCTGTTGGCGATAATCTGCGTTATAGCGCCGTCGAATGGGCTCCACTAAATAGTCATGCACAAGCTGGTAGCGATCTTCTGGTTCTTGGGGCCAGCGCACCACCAACCCCGAACCTACTAGCACGGGTAAAATGTCTTCCTCTAGCGAGACTTCAGCAGTACCCAAAAGCTTCTGATAGTCTTCCAACGTTGCTTCTAGTTCTCCCTGGGTCAGGAGCGGACGAGTACCATTCTCGCGAGTCAATGCCACCAATACCTGCCAAGCAGCGTCCGTATTTTCTAGACCGCAATCCTCTACAACAGCGCCCACCCAACGCTCCGACAGCACGAGTTTGGGATTGTCTCCTAAGCGGCGATACTCGGCCAGGGTTGTAAGACTTTCAGCTTCTATCTGAGCACCCACCACCTGCAACTCCACCGGGCGAATGCGCCCCAATTCATTGGTCAAGCTCGCAACTAGGGCATCTACCAAGTCGGAGTCTAACTGCAACGTGGTGCGTTGCGACAGTTCGGTAATAACGGATCGAGCAATAGCAGGTGTGAAGTTTTCAATGCGCTGTCGCTGTTCTTGCCCAAGGAAATCAATGCATAAATCTTTGACATAGTCCTCAAACTCCAGCAGCTCATGGAGATAGTCTTCTCGCAACGAGAAGATCACCTTCACAAACTGAATATCGACGCCCTTGAGGCAGTCGCGCAAAAACTCATAGAATTGTTGTCGCTCAGCCGGACGTTTACAGATAAAGAAAAATTCTTCAAACTGATCAAAAATGAGCACCGTCAACAAGCGATGTTCAGCATTGCGGCGCAACTGGGCTTTAAGCTGATTGATCGTAGTCGGCACGAGGTCTAAGCGAGCCTCTGGATATGCGGCTAAGGCTGCATAGAGAGCATCTCCTAGCCCTACTTCCCATCGGCTATACACTCGAACAACAACCGTTAATGCACGACGGTCGTGCAGTTGCTTATCCGTCAGGGCAGGCACAAGACCAGCTCGCACCAGTGAACTTTTGCCTACACCAGAGGGGCCACACAGCACCGTCAGCTTATGTCGAGGTTCACCAACCCTGACATTGACCAACGTATCAATATCCTGTTGTCGCCCAGATGCAACGAAGGAAAAATGGTTTTCTGAAGTAGAGTCAGCGGCTTTGGACGGTTGCAACTGCCCTGCACCCAAAAACGCCAGCATATGGAACTGATATTGAATCCCTCGCCGCTCTTGCTTGATTTCAAACGCTTTGCGATACCGCTTTTCTTGAAAATAGAGTCTCCAAAGTTGACTGAGCAGTTGCACAAAGCCGTCGGGGTCATCCTTCGGTTGATGGGTACGTCGGGTTTTTTCCAACTTAGCAATGGCAGAATCAACTTGGCCTTGCTGAGCAAGAGCCTCGGCCAACTGCAAACGATAAGCAAGAGGTGCTGTCTCGGCAGGCTGATGCTGCGCCCAAATGGCGATCGCCTGCTCAGCATCAGCCTGCATTTGAGGCCAGTCTTGCTGATGTTTCGCCACCTCTGCCTGCAAACTCCAATCTTGGGAAAGTTCTACAGGCTGCTCAGCATGGAGCGCTTTCCACTCTGGCAAGTGCTGGGTCAGCTCATCCCAGTCTTCCAACTCCACCAAGACCGAACCAAGACTCCCCACAAACTTTTTGACTAGATCTAATCTTTCTGCTTTCGCAAAGGCAGCTAAGCAGGCTTGGCGCTTATTCTTGACCTGGTTCCAATCCCCTTGATGAGCATGGCACAGACTACAGTAAAACTGAGCAAGGCCAATCCCTAACGAATGCTGTGCAGCCTGCCAGTGACTGAGGCTGGTTTCATAATGGCTCAGAGCCTCAGCACAAACCTCTGGGCCGGGGCGGGGCGTTTCCCCCAACAAACTAGAACCGCGATTGAACTCGAGGCCAGCGAGAATGTCTGGCGGTAAGGACACCTGACGGCGAGTAAGTTCGGCGATCGCGAGTTCCCCTTCCCTAATCTCTTGAGGTGTCAGGAGTTTTGTTAGTGGGGTAAAGGTGGCGTGCTCTAGAGTGCCTTCTACGTAGCGATCGCGGGTATCGCGCAGCTGCTTCAGCAAGGAATCTGTATCCCAGTCAAAGCGAAATGTCGTGGCACCCCAACTTTTGAAGTCAGGCATACGCTGGCGAATCTCAGCTAAGAGATAATCATCGGCCCAAATTAAAACCGGAAAGGGAAACTGCTGACGAAAAGACTCCCGCATATTATTTGCGGCGGCTAGCAAGTCGTCGATGGTGTCTACCGCATCTAGACCTAACACTGACAATGCCGCAGGCTGAGCATCTCTAAAATGATGTGCGATCGCGTTGTATAGTGACGTTTCCGTAGCCGACAGCGCTAGCTCCGCTAAGGACAAATCTGATTTTTCATTCAGTTCCGCTAGCAATTGCTGCCGCAACCTGCTGTAGTTACATCGCACTAGCAGCAGGGAAAACTCTCCTTGCCCCAGGTCAATTGACCGAATTAGCTCTTCTAAAACCCCAGTATTGTTAGCGTGGGTCGCAGAACTGTTACCGTTGACTTGGATAGGGGTAATGGAGAGGTCAGTGTTGCTCATTGCAGTTGCGGTGCCTCAGCTAACAAAGGATTGACATCAAACCAGCGACCATCTCCATCTGTGCGGTATTCAAACACAAACAAACTGCGTAAAAGGCTTTGATATTCCTCTTCTCCAGTGACTGAATGAGTGGTTGCAACTTTTTTTAATAGCGCCCATTCATCGTCGGTAATTGATACTATCAACTCATCTCGCGCTTCGCGAATGGTACGCTCCACACTCTCTCGCTCGATGGGAAGTTGCTTGGTTTTTCGGAGACAACTCACCATAAATCCCAGCAAGTTGCGCATATGCCCTCCACTCATTTGACAGAGCCAATCTAACGTTTCCGAAGTATCAAACAGCTCGCTTACAGAGGTTTCTCGTTCTTCAGGAGTCGCATCTGGGAATGCCCGCGACAACACCATCTGCCGCAACTGCCGCAATCCAGCAGCATCCAGACTACCGTTTCGCTGATACGCAGGCACCATCGGTAATACTAGGGGACTATTCCCCTTGCCTAAGCGATTTTTCAAGGCTTGTTGCTCATTAGAAAACATCAGCGACAAGGGAATGGTGTACACCACGTGGCAGTCTAGTTGACCTAACTGTTCACCGCGACTAACGAAGAGATACTCTGGCAGGGTTTTACCTGAATCTAGCTGGCGATCGTCGATACGATCTAAATTATCGATAATAATAGCTAAACCTTTTTTACCTTGCTTGCGTAACGCATTGGCCGCAGGTTTGAGAATTTCCTGATTTAGACCAGTGATTAGGCTCTTGGTTTGAGGTTCTAGATACTGACGCAGTTGATTACGGAGTGACGGACTCTCTTTTGCCTTGGCCGTCAGCTTACCAATCCCCCACAGAGAGACTTCTGCTTCAGCACTGACATCAATTGGAGTATTCAGAAATGTTGCGCATTCTTGCAACAAGTTACGAAAGTAACTACCGCTGAGGCTAATACCACCCTGTTTCACGCTCGCGCTAACTTGGGAAGCAATCGCTAACAGAATGTCGCTAACGTCAATGTCTCCCATCTCCAACATCTGGCTGGATTCAAAGTAAACCACATGGAAGCCCTCATCCTCCAAGCTAGCTTGAAGTCTAAGCAATTCTGTAGACTTTCCACAGCCAATATGTCCGGAAAATAATTGGCATGTAGGCCCCTCCGTCCAAATAATAGTTTTTGCTAACTCTTCAGAAATTTCCGTACCCCGTACCGCAGAAAAGTCAATATAATACTTGCGATCTTGCTCATGCTTGCAGTTAAGCGTTTTTGCTGGATTGCAAGCTCGAAAGAAGTCCCGGAGAGTTACTAACATGCTGTTTGATCGTCAACGAAGCTACAACTTAGCAACCCTAAAATAACCTAAGCTCAACGGAGTTTAGAGTTCTGTTGCAACAACCTTACTTTATTCACAAAAAATACCCTATCTATATTGCATCGATAGAGGCGATACTCCGGCAGACACCGGAGATTTGAAGACGTCAACTCATCTGTTTGACAACTGCTTCTACCACACCTAAACCAATAGAGCAGAACTGCTTAGCCTGGAAGAATTCATAACTCACGATAGGCGAACGATGTTTTGAAGAGACGATCGATATGCGTGGACTAGCCCTGCTTCTCTACTTTCCAAGCTGATTCCGCTCCATTCTTTCCGACCCGCGTAAAAGTAAATCCATAGCGCTGAATCTGCTTACCAGAGAGGGTTTTGAGGCCGAGTAAAGACGAGAGTTGAGAAGTGCTGAGCAGCCATCGGTTTTGACATGCTTCTTCAATCGCTTTCAGGTTTGCCAGCGGGTCTGGTGGTGGAGCCGTGCGTTGAGCTAGAGCATCCATAAAGGCCAGCATCATTGTGCCCGTGTCCGGTTGTCTGACCAGACTGTTCTGGGGTTCTGGATTGAGTGGAGTTGGATTGGCTAGGCCATTCAGTTCTAGAAATTCAGCGGTGGTTTTTCCTTGCTGGATGAACTGATGCAGAGCGTCGAGCAGTTCTAGATCGTCAGCGTTCACATAAGACTTGTTGCCTCGCTTCTCCGGCTTGATGTGGAGATCCGAGAGGCGTGTGTAGACCACCGAGCGGACGATGCCGTAGCGGTTGGGCAGTTGGCTGACGGGGAGGCTGTCGAGAGTGATGTTGGTCATCGTGGCAGACGGTCTGGTGGACAGGGCGGACAGATAGTTTATGTATATCCTACAAAACTATGTCATGGCTAGGCTGTATTTCTTCACTTCATGAAATTGCTCTAGCCTTTGCGTACAAATAATTAGATCTCAAAAACTGTAAATATTCAATGGAATTTATCACTGTAATTTATACAGCAAACTACTTGCCTCTCCAGATCAGGGGACTTAGGGTTTAGTACAACTGCACAGCTTTGCACTGTTTTTTGTGCGTCTTTTGCACACCTTTTGTGCAAAAGACGCACACGAGTCGCACAGTCAACGCACACCTCTCGCGCACCAACAGCACAGGATTAGTGCGGAATTATGCAGGGCATCAAAGTTATCCGTGCAACCGCTAGAACCTTCTCAGTCTCTACGTTTGCCGATCCACGATCCAAACTCTAAACTCTAAAATCAAACCGATTATGAACACTCAACCGCACCGTTTTCGCACGGAAGATCGCACCGACGCGCACGACACTGCACCGTTTTCTGCACAGACCGCACAGGCTAGCGCACAAGAAATCGCACCTTCTGCACAACTTGACGCACAAATTTTTGAAGGAGAACTGGTCGAGGAGAATACTGGAATTTCTCACGGTGCTCCGTACAGTTCACGAGAGCTGGCTGAAGAGTTAGGTATTGCCGATTCGACCCTGAGAACTCGCTGGCTTCCCTGGCTGCGACGGGTAGCTCCGGTGGAGCTGCTGCTGGAGGGAAAAGAATATACCGAGCTAGCGCGATCGCTCCTGACTGAATTTGCCCAGGTGCCGAGTAAGAAGACCGAGCGAGAGCGCTGGGTGACAGATGCAAAGCGACGCTATAGCCGAGAGTTTATGCCCGGTGGCGTGACTCCAGAGGGTGTACCGGAAGAGTTGGGGGGTGCTTTGGCTTTACTACGTCATCAAAACAACACGATTCAGTCCTCTGCGAGTGCTCAGTTTGCGGATATCAAGCAGCTCATCACTCGCCAAGCTACCGTCGAGGCCGAATTCGATTCAGCAGAAATTGAGGCGATGAGAGCTTCTGGGATGAAGCGAGGGGTGAGGCGCTTCCAGATTGAGACGGAAGAAGAGGACAGCACCTACTACCAGCTCCGCAAGCTGCGTTCGGAGGCTCGTGGCAGTCAGAGCAAGGGTTAGGAGTCTTAGAAGACGAAGCGATTGGTTTTGGCGATAAAGTCCCTTATGATTGAAGGATGTAGTACAGATGGTTTGGCCTTTTAGTGGTCGATCTTGGCGCGATTTAGATGGCGAAGACGACATGACGGAGGAAGACTGGGCAAAGCGAGGTCAGGAGCAGGCAATGGCGATGCTCCATGCAGGCACTCCAGAGCATTCCAGTCCTGATGAGGATGGTGATCCGACTTTTGGTTGTTATAACGGGGACTATCCCGACTCTTGGCACAATGAACTCAACCGACGACTTGACGACGATGGCACCTATGCAGAGAAAACTGAGGCAGATGTACGCTCCTTACTTAGAGCAGATACCGAACGCCGAGCAGACCAAGATACTCGCTAATCTGCGATCGCCCGCTGCATTGGTGATGCGGATTCAGCGGTCAATGCGAAAGGGTCACATTCAACCCGTCCCTCATCTCACCTTTCCCCCTGAGTTGAGCGTCGAATAAGCGCGATCCTTATTTTCTATGGTGAATCTCTCCCCCCGTTGCGTCAGAAGTCATGGGGGGATTTTTTTAGGCATTGGAACCCATGCAATAAGCTGTAGAGATTACACTTCTAACTGTGCCGCTATACTGTAGATTAGCCTTCGCTCTTTAAGCAGGACACGCTCATGATGTCACTGAAGATGAAAAATAGACTCAGACTATCCATTTACGAGGTTCTGAGCTTACGGATGAAGGCGAGAGAGTTCTGTCAGCGCTGGTTCAAATCAACCGAAGAAGATGAGCAGGCACGCGGCTATCGAGAGAAGTGTGTCAACCTGCTAGCCAAGGTATTGCGGGTGAAAGAGAACACCATCCAGCGGTGGGGTTCAGGACTCGACTTTGAAAAGATGCCAGAGCAGTATGAAGTCACCCTGGCCTATGCCGATATCATTCGCGGCATGATTGAATCAACCTACAGCAAGACCGATATGATTCAGTCGGTGCTAGAGCAACTGCAAGATCAGCAGTAAACATTTATGATAATTTCAATGTAATTTATCACTGTAAGTCATACAGTAAAAATCTTGCCTTCCAGCAATGGGAGGCTTTATCGTGCGGGTGATCTCTGCTGTTCTCGCTCTGGATGAGAGGTAGAGAATTGAATCCATTCTTTGGAGTGATGCCGATGATTCCCCTGAGTGCGATCGCCCTGATGTTGATGCAGTTCAACTCAAGTGTGCCTAAGCTGCCCCTTGCGACCATCGATACTCCCGTCATTGTGGCGCAAGAGCGATTAGGCAATATCAGCCGAGCGGTGTTGAGTCGTATTCATGAACTGAGTGGTGGCCTGACAGAACACGGCTACTTGATTCGTCCAATTCTTATCACTGACCTCTATCCTGCCTTTACCCGAGGCGATGGAGTCTACGAGCAGCCGATGGCCTGGGACCCGCGCAACAGTATTGTGTTTGAAGTGAAAGGGGGTTACATGATTCGGCTTGATTATCAGCTTGATGCTAGAGGTTAGCGCTAAGAACGGAGATAGGATTAAGAGGTGCGGATTGTGCGCTGAGCAGGAGTTTCTATGAAGATGCAGCAGCTAAAAGATGCCACCTATCGAGCCTGGGAAAACCTCAGTCGATTTAATGGTGCCGTCGTTCAGCCCCAGACCTTTAAGCCAGAGATGCGTTGCTTTGGCGATCTGCGCTACAAGGCGACCTGGGAGAAGGCTTACTGCAACTTCGCAGCTCGAAATAAGGCAGATGCCTGTCTGGATGCCTATGAACTAATTACGGTTCAGTTTAACTATGCTCTAGACCACAGCGCCTACGATCTCAGACATCAAATCTTCGATGCGTTTATGGCCTTGCCGGAAGGAGCCGACCTGCTCAAGACCGGGCTAGACCAGTTATTGGGTGACTTTACCGCTGAGACGAAGGCAGAAGCACATGGGTTTTATCGATTGGTTCAAGAGCACCCCGGAGGACTCCGAGGAGACACAGCTCGACCTATTAAACAGCTCATCGCAGCCTATTAGAGGCAGAGTCGATGGAGCCGTTATTCGCAAAGATTTCACCGGAGCAATTAAAGAAAGCGGGGGAGATGACCAGGCTCATGCCAACAGCACTGCGGGGATGACACGGGAGTTGTTCGATTGTGAAGTGAAGGATCTGTATCGCGAAACAGGCGGCAAGCGTGGCGATCGCACGACGCTACCTGCTGAGGCACAGAAGGCATATATGGTCGGTGAAACGGTGGCGACTCACGACCTGAAGCAAGCAGGTAAATTTGATGGAAACCAGCAGCAGGTTAATCGTCAGATTGAGGGTACGGTGAAAGACTCTTCTAAAAAAGTGCGTAAATTATTTCCCTGGTAAGTCAGTTCGTTGTGTGTCCCTGTGTAGCTCTACCGAAAGGTGGGGCTTTTGTTTTGACTTACGGTAACCGTTCACACGCTAAACCGTCGCCATCCCCATCCAGCCGATGAGGGTCACTAGCGGTCATCTCTAGTACCTGCTGGGCTTGAGCCTGAGTGCTGAAGTCGGCACAGTCGCAGTCAGAGTTGATGCAGCTGGGCAGTCCGGTGCTGTCTGGTTTGGGTTCAAGCTTGTCCGGTTCGGGCTGGCTGTCTCGCTTACCTCGACGAAAGTCCCACGGCAGCACCGGATCACTCTGGCTCCAGAAGGCGATCTGTTGCTGTCGGGCGTTCGCTTCGGCTTCCAGGTATTCGTCTTTTGTGGCCGAGCAGCCGTCTAAATAGTAGGTGTAGACGACTGCCTGACCATCCTCGACCATCTGGAGGTTGATCGATTCATTGGCCTTGTAAACCTCTGCGACGGTGCGACCATAGCGGTCGGTATCGACCACGCGCAGGGTGACATCAGTGCCAGAAGGGAGGAAAACGGCTAGGTGTTCGGCAGACTGTCTGCCATAGGGTTGCTGAGCCGTTTCAGGGGCATCGATGCAGGCAAGGCGAACGGTAACGGTTTCGCCACCGCTCTGAACTCGAAGGGTGTCGCCATCTCCGGTGCCGATGATGGTGGCCGATTGTCCGGCGATCGCCTGGGGTTGAGTCGCGTCGGGCTTCAGGTCGGTGCTGGTTTGGGGGATGGGGCGATCGCTTGCTGGATTTAGGTCGAGGCAGGCGGTGAGCAGGGGCAGAAGCAGGATGACAATAGGCCAAGGGCGCGACATGAATTTTGAGGAGAGCGACAGGCTATTTCCAGAATGAACGGTTTGGGGGAGGATGGACAGTCCGACGGACAGGGGCAGACAGTAAAAACTAGCAACGTCGTTGCGCTTGCAGTGGCAAAATCCCGCATTTTCTCTGGCAAATCGAAGCGATCGCAAACGAGATACTGATTACGTGAGCCATAGAGATAAACTCATGAAATACTACATCGCTGCTGCTTTAGCTGGAATGATGACTGCCGTTGGCTCTGCGGCCTCAGCCATCCCTGTGCCAGAATCAATGCCGACGATTCACCGAACGGGTGATGTTTATGAAACACGCACAGATACGGGGTTTTCACGCTACACCGTGACGTATGCCTCATTTAATGGATCTGAATATCGTGAAATTTCAAATGTCTACGATGTTACCCATGACATGACATCTGAAGAGTGCATGGCTTGGATTTTAGAGCTTGAAAGGCGTAACACCATTACTGTTTATCGTAGTAGTCATGATCGATCGAGTGGACGATGTGAGGTTTGGGCTGAGAAGGAGATTGAGTGGGTTAGCCCCAATAGACCACAACCGCAATACCAGTCTCCAGGGAGTCAACTTGTATCGTTAGGTTCAGCAGGTGATGATTTTCAAATGAACTGCTCGATGACGCCTGGTCGAATCATAGGCGATGTTGCTTACAACTGTACGTTGACTCATAACAGAACATCACAACAAGGCAATATGACCATACTTAGAATGAACAATGGTGATAGCCACATGCATGGAAACATATCTGACATCACTGAACTGGGCTGTTACCAATTCGTTAATGAAATGGATACTAGCTCACGAATTTACAACAACTTCAACGTATCCTATGGCGAAGGAGATTGTTACTTTGATGCTTATGGATACTGAATTTTGAAGCACAGTGAGAGGCGATCGCCCTGCATGATGCCTGTGTTGTTTGGTCAGTAGATTGTTTGGCTTGAATAGACTACTCTGCTGCCTCCGCGACAAGCGCCGAGGCGAATTCTAGCGCCGAGTCAACGGAGTTGCCCCCGCGCGGGAGATGCGGTGAATATCTGGTTCGGCGTTCGTTCGCGCCAACGGCACAATATAGCGCAGAACCCGGTCGCTACCGTACGGGTGACGCTATATGTATAAGAAAGTGAGCCGCGCCCGGAACCTGCGCTGTGTGCTTTCGTTGGGGCGCTCACTCCGCAGATTATTCGGTGTTGAGACTTTTGGAGAGGAGAGAGGAGGAGAGGTGAAGGGTAAGGGTGTGGCGGTGGCTTGGGTGGCGGCCAGCGCCGCCCTGCTTGGCCTAGCTGTGCCAGCTTATCCAGTTGCATTCGTGCAAGCTACCTCGGCCTGTAGGCTTTGGCAGCTCCATCAGCTTAGCGACGTTCTTCGGTGTGGCGCGAAGACAAAACGCCACGTTGCCACTCTCAAGCGGCTGCACTCGCTCAACGTGATAGGTGTTGGCGATCGCCAGCAGCTCTTGAGGCGCAATTGGGCTTTTCATCGCAATGATCCAGCGCCCACAGCCTTTCGATAGTGCCCATTCTGCTTTCATCTCAGTCTCTCCTCAGTGTTGGGGTGATGTGGGGCAGAGTGCCTTAAAAGTCTGTTGCTCTGCCCTGAGGGGTGTAGCCCACAGCCGTGGCCTTTGGCTGTGGGGGGTGCTGTTGCGGTGTGGCTTGCGTCTGCTGCGGTTGCTCGGTTGCTGCCAGATTGCGCCCCTGCTGGCTCTCACCTTTACTCCCGTCCGTTTCCGCGCACGGTGCGACAGCTACGGGTAGGCTCAACGTCCCGACTTATCCGACTTATGGCTCAGTGTCCAGACTTCGCGCCTGTTCCTGTTAGCGCCAGCGGTGCGGTCAAAGGCTTTACCCCGTCCCTGCTATATCTAATTATAGCATAAACATGCTTGTTTTATAGCGTAAATGCGCTATAATTAAGTTATCGAGTTCAGTTTTCAAAGCATGGTGAACGAGTCTAATATTCTTTATTCAGCCGCAGCCGTCAGGCGCATCTTAGGACTGTCTAAATCTCTGTTAGTCAGGGTCAGAGAGTTTCATAATGCAGTCTGGGTATGGGTGAAGGGCAAACGCCCTACATTCATGAGCAAGTCAGTTTTTAAGACGCACTTTGTCGAGTTCCGTAAGCAGCAAGCAAAACAGCTCCGAGTCCAGCGCCGCCATACGGATCTTTTTGTTGCTTTCAATCCAGAGCGCAGCACGAACTACATTCTCGAAACCCGTGATGATGGCGTGTTCTGCACCTGCGACGACCTAAACAATCAGCTCGCATTCTGGAATAAGGGATGCTGCAAGCATGGATATGCGGTACTCAGCTATCTAGGCTTTTCTTCACTACGTGACTTTCTCATGGCGCGTAAAGTCACTCCGCTACGCCGAGTGTCTGAGCCTGCGGTAGTCTATGCCGCCTAAGTCTATTCACCCTGAACCTGTGGCGACAGGCTAACCGCCCCGCGACCGACCACGCGGAAACCCCAGAACACATCAATTCAAAGAGGACAATATGAAGAAGAACCAGCGTAGAGCGGTGGATAAGTTCCAGCTCTTGACTGACAAGCTGCTTGCACTCATGGAGGCAGGTTCAACCCCTTGGCAGAAGCCGTGGCATTCTACGCCCTATTCCAATGCCGTCAGTGGGCATCAGTATCGAGGCATTAACCCCCTCTTAGCTGCTGCCGATGTCATGCTCAATGACTATCAAACGCCGCTGTTTGTGGGTTTCAGCCAAGCAAAAGAACTCGGCTGGAAGATCCGCAAGGGCAGTAAGGCAACCTGGCTACTCTGGGGTGGAACGTCTGCGAAAGATGTCACTGATGAGACGACGGGAGAAACGAAAAAGCAGTTCTTTAGTGCATTTAAGTGGCTCAATGTTTTTAACCTCGACTGCATCGACGACAGCGAGGCAGAAAAAAAGGTTTCATCTTTTGCCCCATCGTCTAGTCTTAACCGCAACCCAGACCCACGACTAGATGACGCTGAACGCTTCATTAAGGCTCAGCCCGTCCAGGTGAGCTTTGGGGGCGATGTGGCGTGTTATGTGCCCAGTCTCGACAAGATTAAGCTGCCGAAGTATGACGATTTCACCAGCGCGATCGCCTACTACAGCACGTTTGCCCATGAGCTAAGCCACTGGACAGCTCACCCCAATCGGCTTAACCGCCCCCTCAAGGCTAAGTTTGGCTCTCAAGCCTACGCCTATGAGGAATTGATTGCAGAGATTAGCGCTGCGTTTATCTGCAATGAGTTGGGTATGGAGATGCAGCTCGAACACCACGCTAGCTATCTCGCCCACTGGATTCAAATTTTGAAGTCTGATAATCGCGCCTTTATCAGGGCAGCAACCCAAGCGCAGCAAGCGTCTCGCTATCTGCTGACTAATGCCGGACTGATGACAGAGCCAGAAGCGGCTTAATCGTCCCGCTGCCAGCCTACAGCGTTAGCGAGGGCATCTGTAAACGCCCCTGCCATGCCGACCAAAGCCCGACAGGGGCACATCCCCAGAACATGAGGACTGACCCCATTATGACTCCCTATGAAATCGAACTCGCAGATCAGCATCGTCTAGACCAGCAAGAGGCGATCGCCCTCTCTCTCTATCAAGACGGACTGACAGACGGTTCCAACGGCGACAAAGCTCGACAGGTCGATGTTGACTATCTCGCAGGCTACTGTGACGGGCTTAAGCGTTTACCGCTCAAAGACGGTCAGATTCAGTATCCCGACCCAGGCCAACACTTTGCCTTTGGCTATGTGGATAGCCCTGATGAGGGCGTGTGGCATGAGTTCTAAGGCGATCGCCATCTACGACTTTCGGCTAGAGAAGTGGTTCTACTTCGACGGTGAGCAGTTTCGACTGATGGAGCTGAAACCGGGCGACTTATTGAAGCTTCCCCAGCAGCCGAGTTGGGTCAGGCTCGAACGCTAATCAACTGACCTGGGCATGTCGCAAAACTGCCCCTCTGCGACCGACCACGCAGAGAACCCCAGAACACTTTGGAGAATCAGCATGTCTGCATCACTGCCAAATTACGACACATGGAAACTGGCCTATCCGCCTGAATGGGATCGCGACGAGGAGGAGGACGACGACGAGGATGGCGATCCTAATGAACCCTGGCGCGATGAAGACCTAGAGAACGAATAGTCCTGACTACGTTTAGGGCAGAGCCATCTTTGCCCCTTATCCCCAGAACACTTTGGAGAATCATCATGTTTCAAAAAGCAACTAAGACCCAATCTCGATTGCGCCTTGCCCTGTGTGGTGCCAGTGGTTCAGGTAAGACCTACAGCGCCCTCAATCTTGCTCAACATCTGGGCGATCGCATTGCGTTGATTGACACCGAACACGGCAGCGCCAGCAAGTACGCGGATCGGTTTGACTTTGATACCGCTCCTTTGACGAATTATCATCCCGGCAAGTACATCGAGCTGATCCAAGCAGCAGGACGGAGTGAGTATGACGTGATTATTATCGACAGCCTCAGCCATGCCTGGTTTTGGGAGCTTGACCAAACCAGCCGAGCTGAGAATAGCTTCAGAGCATGGGGCAATGTGCGACCGCTAGAACGTGCCTTAATTGACGCAATGCTCTCTAGCTCAGCTCATGTGATTGCAACGATGCGAACGAAAACGGAATGGGTGCTGGAGGAAACGACCAACAAAAAAGGCAACAAAACCACGGCTCCCCGTCGAGTCGGTACAGCTCCGATTCAGGCTTCTGGGATTGAGTATGAGTTTGACCTTTCTGGAGAGATGGACTTAAACCACCTGCTGACGATCAGCAAGTCTCGCTGTCCTGACCTAGCAAACACCACTCACCTCAATCCTGGTCAAGACCTCGCTGAGACACTGACGGCATGGCTCTCTGATGGTGTCCCAATGCTTGAATCGGCAGAGAGCAAGTGTGAGCGGGTCAAGCAAGCACGAGAAGCAGCAGGACTCTCTCTCTCAGGGGTTCGTAATCTACTCCAGGACGAGTTTGAAGGATGCAGCAGCCCCGGCCAACTCAGCAGCGACGACTGCGATCGCCTAGTCGAGATGATCAGCAGTTTGCAGCAAACGGCATAGGATAATCCTGCGGACGGAAATCACTCTCATGTTTTCGTCCGCAGTCACGCATGAATACGGTTATATTCACGCCCTGAAACCCCCATTATCGAATACGATATGGAGCGTAGTGATGCTAAATATACAGCATGGACAGGAAAGAAATCTTGGCAACACGACTGCAAGAACTGGGCTGGACGGAGTACCGTTTAGTTCAAGAAATTTGTAAGCTACGCGCAGCCCGAGGCGAAGAAAATGCAACGGTAACTCGCTATCAGAGCAGCATTTCTAAGGCAATGAAAGACCCGGCTAACGTTAAAACCTACATCGCTGATGACATCATCGAAGCGCTAGGAGGAGAACAAGTTATCCGCTGGAATGTGCCCAAGGAAGTCAAAATCGAACGGTGAAGCTGAGAACTGTTCGATGTCAAAGAACATGAATGAAGGGAGATAGCACATCAATCATTGCTCTCTTCATGCTTATCCTTCAGTCGCTCGAAAGAAAAACTAGAACCTTAAGGGTTGTGCCCCGTTTCACCTTCTCCAGTCGGATCATCTTGTGCGAGTGAGAAGAAATAGCTTCGTGCCTCATATGGCATCGCCGCAAGAAGCTTTTCTAGACTATTGGTTCGCAGGTTTATGCTGCCATTGCGAAAGTTGCTGATCTGAGATGGCGTTAGACCACTCTTATCCGCTAGAGCATTCCCGTTCAGGTTGAACCTAAACATTGTTTCCTTGAATGCCTCAGAGAGTTTCATGGGTCACTGTGAATACGTCTCACGAGTTGATAGTAGGTGATCTACGTCACACATAATACTCGGATCGCAAAATTATGACTAGCCACCTTATTATTTGAAAATTTTAGACTTCTATCTGTGATTTAAGACGCACTCGCAAGAATTAGCTGTTTTTCTCTCAACATCAGCTTCGCATTCACAGACTTGCTTTAAACTTATCATTTATCATCAATAACTATAATATATTGCACTAAACTACAATTTATTATAGTTTTATATAATAAATTGCACGAAACAATCATTTACGATGACTGTAACAGCAGGTTTATTTCTAACGTCTGACGATATTCGTTATCTTCGTGCCTCTCAGCTCTCTGTCTTGACAGGGATTAACGCGACTAGCTTCCCTCGCTGGGATCATGGTGGCCGAATTTCGGAACGTAGCCTGGAGCGAATTGCGAATGGATTATGGATGACGAAGCAAGACGTGCTGTGCGGATTTGAGCTACGTCGCCATGATGTCACTCGCGCACGAGCGATCCAGAACAAGGTCGATCAGTTTATTGCATTGCTTCAGACGACTCAGGCATCTACATGACCCTTTCCAATTTGTTACGGCAAACAGCCGCTCGATATGAGAGAGCGGTGCAGTCGGTTTTGACGCAGTGGAAACCAGAATGTGGATGCAATCGCCCCGGTTCTGGCCCTAACTGTGAGGCTTGCCCGTCTCTCCCAATCTTCCAGCAGCGCGTCAAGACCGAGATTCAAGAATCTCGGCAAAGCTTCGACATCGCATCTGTTGAACGTAAAAAATGAATCATCCATCAAACAATGCATCTACATTTTCTAACCATGTTTATGACTTCGGACAACACATTTACGTCAACCCGATACGCCAAGGAGGAGTGGTGGACGGCATTTGGCAACAGGCTTGTGGCATCGTCTATCACGTCACGGGGTTATCCCAAGGCAATTCAGAGTGGTGGCCTGAATCCCAGCTTCAAGCTGCATGTCCTTCGTGCCTGAATCCCTGGATTAGGGATAGCAGAGATGCTTGCGTCCACTGCGGCTACATCCAATCCTTCAACTAACAAAAGGCCCCGATCTAGTCATCCAGACCGGGGCCTCTACTTTTTTTATCTAATTGCATCATGGCAAATTCAAACGATGCTGAACAGGCGATCGCCCCGTCTGTTCACTTCTCGATGTATCGATCTGACTCCCCTATCCCCTCTCGTCTGGTGGGCATAGGCGTGTTGATATGGCTGGAGGGGAAGTGATGAGTCAACAACAGCCGCACTACAGACTCACTGTTGGTGATTTGAGACAGCTCTATGACTCATGCCTGATTCCTGCTCCCGCTTATCTTTATCTCTACCTGAAAGTCACGCGCAAGGATGGATGGCGGCTCAGGGTTAAAAACGTCAGCCAGTTCTGCAAAGAAATTGGCATGAAGCGATCCACCTTTTATAAGGCAAAAGCGAAGCTGATCGACGCAGGACTGATCTGTGAGGAGATCATCGGTTCCTTAGATTTGTGGGTGTCACCTTTGGAGACAGGTGTCACCTTTGGAGACAGTGTGTCTCATATGTTAGACACAGAGTCTCGCATGTTAGACACAGAGTCTCACATGCGAGACACGCACCCCCCTCAAAAGCAGTCAGAGCAAGAGTCCTGCAACTCTACAGATCTTTCTCAGATCTCTTACAGATCTTTCTCTCTAGCCCACCCCCCACCCACAGAGAGAGAGCCTGTGGAAAACTTGACCGACCCCCAGAACGAAGCGTTCAGGGAATGGTTGAGAGAAAAGGCGAGGAAGCTCCCCAATCCACCTCAGTTCCTAGAGACTTGGGTCGAGAAGCAGGCCAGTAAAGAAAGCTTTCAACGGGAGTTTCTGTTAATCCGAAAGGGATCGGAGAAGGCAAATGTTCCGCGCGTGCCGCCGAATCGATTTCAGGTCGAATCAGCTTGTGAGCAGGCGTACCACGCAGGCGATCGCCCCTACCTTCGCAGTCGATTGCAGCAGCTCTGGCATGAGGGACACACGGAGCTGATAGATGGTCTATGTCATGAACATCCAGAGTGGCGGTTTTGCGTGACCTGTTCTGGGGTACAGGAGGTGGATGATGGCGATGGGTGAGCAGCTTTCATTTCTGCCAGAGGTTCCGCCCTACTCCATCATCGACCCTTGGTCATTGGCAGCAGGCGATACCATTACGACTCCCCAAGGAACTGCAACGGTGACGCATTCGACCATCGCAGGAGAGGTACGAATCATTCATGCAGACTATGGTTCTGGGGTATCCCAGCCGCATTTGCCTGAAGATATTCGTTCGGTGGTGCGGAAGCGGCGATACTCGAAACCAGGGCAGGCATCCGGCTGGATTGAGGAGCGCATTGGCAACCGCAAGCGCAAGACGCCGAGCATCAGCTATTACTACTGCTGGCAAGACGAGCTAGGCCGCCATCGGCGCTATATCCCGGCAGGCAAAGTGTGGCGGATTCAGCGGATGGTCGAGGTCGAGGAGCGACCTGTGACAGAGATTGTAGAGGTGTTATGTCCCGTAGGAGAGAATCGATGACGGTAGAGATTGATAGCACTCTATTTGACCGGATTGAGCGCTATCTGGAGGCACAGTTGCCCGATGGAGAGGCGGCGGCGATTCTCCAGGCGCTGGAAGATGCTGAGATTATTCGTACGGCTCAAGCCTATCGGCTAGATGCATCTCAGCCTGGGATATATCGAGTGGAACCCCCAGAACATGATCCGTTGGAGAGCAACAACTAGGAGGCTGAGGACGATGGAGCAGGAGCGCCAGAAGGAAGTCAACATTCGCGTTACGGTCGATTTGCCAGAGTCGATGCACACAGACTTTTCGGTGTTTGCGGCGAGGTGCAAGAAGAGTAAGGCCGAGCTGCTGAGGATGGCGATCGCTCAGATGCTCAAGTATGAGGGCGATGAGGTGGTGGGATAAGCGATCGCTCTATCATGTCAGGTGTCTGGAGGATAAAGCTCAAATTCTTATTGATGAGTTATGGCTTTTCAAGATGATGTTCCGTGAAGACTAGAGGCTATTGTGACAACCAACCGTAGAACGGTTTTTCGTTATTTTGGTGCTGCTGCCACTAGCGCAATCTTATCGACAATTGCACGTCCGACCATAGCGATTGAAGCATCTCAACGACGATGGGCCGTGCTTTACTGGATGCCCTACGACAATGACCTCTCTCGCTATTGCGATCCGATTTTGGAAATGTTGCGGCAGGGAACGATCCACTCTAACAGCGTAGTGTTGGTACAAGCTGATCGGTATGATGTCGCATCGATGCAGCGCTATGTCATTCAGTCAGGCGAGATTCAGGAATTTTCAGTAGAGGCTGAGGATAGTAGCGATATCACAGCCCTAGAAGAGTATCTCGATTGGGCCTATCGCACGGTTACGGCTGAGCGTTGGATCGTTGCAGTGGTCGGGCATGGAGGCAATATTGCTGAGATTAGTCCAGATAGTCAGGGCAGGAATGAGGGTGCATGGAGTTGGATGAGGCTGGATCAGTTTTGCTGTGCGGTCAGAGACTTTCATCAGCGGATGAACCAGAACGTCGAGCTTTTGTATTTCCAGAACTGTAACAGGGGCAATTTAGAGACGTTCTATGAGGCGAGGCACTGTGCGCGATACACCCTGGCTTCCCAGTTCTTGCTAGGCGCGCCCAATGGCTACTATCAGGAATTTCTGAGGCGATTAGACGGATTGGATACAGGCCGAGATGCAGCGATCGCCATCATGGATACAGAAACTCAGCCTATGTTCCATAGTCTGACGTTGGTTGATAATCGAGCGGTCGAGCAACTACCGACTTATCTTGCTCTACTGTTACAGGCTCTGCAACTGGATGAGGTTGACCAGGTAGATCTAAGTGACGTTCCAGTGGATATCTATGCGGGCGATCGCCACTATGATGCGCTGATGTTATTCGAGTATCTCACTCAACAGGTTGGACGAAGGACTGTGGAGCTAGACCAGTTTACTCAGTTCATGCAGTCTTCTCTCATCACAGCGTATCGAAATGGAGGAGCACTTTATGAAAACCCGTTTCGACCTACCCCAAACTATTTGCAAGATCTTTCAGGAATTGGTTTAGGTGCTCCATCAACGGTTGAAGCTTTATCTGAATATCGACATTTAGCTCTTTACTCTGCGGTTGAGTTAGAGGCGTTTTATCGTCATCTAATGAGAGTTGCGTGATTGTTAATGGGCGATCGCTCCAAAGGCTCATGAAGGCGTAATCCGTTATTTATTGTCTTGGTAGAAGAAAATCAGTCTGTATCGTGACTTCCTGCCATTATGTCTGATTGTTAAGAAGTCGCAGTATTGCAGTATTCCGTAAAAGCACAGGGGCACACTGAGTCAGAACTGCTTCAGTTAAGGTCAAGTCGCTGTGTTTTCCTTGCGTTCTCTGAAAATCGTCGCCCCGCTTACCCTTCGAATTTTGCTCATTGTCGGGGCTACGATGCTGATAAGTGGTGCTCCATCCTTCGCTCAGAACAATGAAGACTGCGATCCGGCTTATCCCAGTGTCTGTATTCCATCACCGCCCCCAGATCTGAACTGTGGAGACATTGAATTTCGTCGCTTTGAGGTGCTAGAGCCAGATCCTCATCGGTTTGATGGGGATAAGGATGGCATTGGCTGTGAGAGCGGGTGATAAGGCTAAGCAGTTTGTGGGCAGTAACCCATAAGCTAGTACATTTCCACTTCATCGATACTTAGAGATACATCATGGATGAATTTGTCCGCAAGGCCGCAGGCATCGGCTTACCTGCGATTGTGCTGCTGATTACGATGGCGACCACTGGTTTTACCGGAGCCGCAGCGATTACGGCAGCGCTGGCGATGTTGGGGCCAGGTGGCATGATTGGTGGCGTTGTGCTGCTGGGGATTATCGGCCTAGCGGCTGACATGCTCTCGAAGTATGGGCTAGATGCATTGCTAGTGGCGATTTACCAGCAACAGTTACGCGACGGCAAATCCAAGGCTAGCATCTGCCAAGAGATTCAGAACCTTCCTATTTCTGGAGATTTGAAGCGAAAGTTACGTGAGGAGTTTGGCTAAACCTGAACGAGTTTGACGATGGAGATGTGTTCTGGGGATGTGGCGAACGTTTTAGTCCATTCCGTTGATGACGAAACAGATTTAGAAACCTAACTACAATTTCGGAGATCTACTTTTATGGTTGACTATTTGGCTCGAAGCATCCCGATGGCAGAGCTTCGAAGATTGGAGCAACAACTAAGCGGTAATTCGCAAGCACTAGAAGCATTAATGCTGCTTCAGCAGCATCATGGCAACTTAACCCAGGCAATTAATGAGCTAGCTGAAGGACTTGGAGTTCAAGGTCGTGATTTGATGAACAATGCTGACAAGGCAGGTCGGCAAATTGCTCAGCGGATTACTAATGCGACAACTGATGAATTGTCTGGAATTGCTGGTACAACAGCATGTTACGTTGCAAACCTCATAGACCCAAATCATCCGGAAGTCTCTATGATTACAGGTTTTGTCATAGCCATCGCAGTTAAAGCAATGCAATCACAACAGAGTCCTGACTACAGCGTCTAGATACTTTCAGGACTTACGCACAACTCGCGTAAGCCTGAATAAATTCGTTGAAATGGTGGGCGCGCCGCGCCCACCATTTCAACAAAATGCATAAGTCCTGATCTTATTAGACAGAAATCTATCGAGCGATCCTGTGGACAACTAAAAGCTTAAGAAATATAACAAAGTTGCAGTCTTTACTGAACCCGGAAGCCGTATTTCCGGGTTGCTTTTTTAGGATGGGTTCAACGCTTTAGGAAAGTTCTGAATGTCAGATAAGGAAAAGCTTAGGGCGACTCGTCTTGAGCGGTTTCTCAAGATTGATGAGCTGCTGCGCTCAGGCCAGCGCCACACTCAAGAAACGCTGGCAGACTGTCTGGAGGTCAGTAGTCGAACCGTGCGATCCGATCTGCATTTTATGCGCGATCGCTATGATGCGCCTTTGGTGCAAGACCGAGTAAAGGGCTGGTATTACTCTACTCCAGACTGGCGATTGCCGACGATTCCGCTGACGAAGGGTGAGCTGTTTGCCCTAACCTTGGGCGCACGAATGCTAGAAGCCTATGCGGGTTCAGCTTATGCTCTGGAGCTGCGCTCAGCGGTAGACCGACTAGCTGAGCGGTTGCCCGATGAGGACTGGCTAGATCTTCAGCAAATTGCCGATGAGCGTTTGGTATTTCGTGCTGGAGCAGAGACGAACCTTGACCCAGAGGTGTGGCATCAGCTTGAGGATGCCTGTCGGGAGTCGCACCAGGTGTGGATGCGCTACTACACCGCAAGTCGAGATGCCCAATCTGAGCGAGTGCTAGACCCTTATCTGCTGCACATCTACCGGGGCACGAATCCCTATCTGATTGGCTATTGCCATAAACGAGAGGCAATCCGTTGGTTTCGGGTGGATCGGATACGTGAGCTGAAGCGGTTGGAGACGGGCTTTAAGCGTGACCCCGGCTTTGACCCCAAGAAACATCTGGAGGACATCTTTCAGCATGAGGTGGGTAGTGTCGAGGTCACGGTCAGAATCTGGTTTGACGCGAAGACGGCTCCCTATATCCGAGAGCGCAGATGGCATCACAGCCAGCAGCTTGAGGAGCATGACGATGGTGCGGTGACGCTCCAGATGGTGGTGCGGGGGTTGAATGACCTGAAGCGATGGGTTCTGGGGTATGGCCGAGGGGCGATCGTGTTGGAGCCGCCGGAGTTGGTGGTGATGGTGAAAGAAGATATAGAACTTATGAACTATAATTACTCAAACTCTTTACGGAGGTGATGGCTGATGTTAGCGAATGAACAGCAAAAGATGGAAAGTGACCTGATGACACAACCGTTTGTGGAGCTGAGTTTTGGCGTGATTGGCAAGACTCTTCCCGCAGATCATGGATATGGGCTTTATAGTGCGATCGCACACCTCTGCCCTAATGTTCATGAACAAGAAGGCGTCAGTATTCTGACTATCCCAGGGCAACCAGATGGACAAGGCAAGATTCATCTTGGTCAATCTTCTAAGCTAAAAATTCGCCTGCCTTATGAACCAGAAAAGATTTCAACGGTGTTGCCATTAGCAGGACAAACTCTATCGATTGGCAACCACACAATTCAACTCGATATTCCCCAAATATTTCCGCTACGCCCCGTCGATAAATTACGTTGTCGTATCGTCACGATTAAAAAATTTCAGGAGCCAGAGCCATTTAAAGAGGCCGCCCAGCGACAATTAGATGCGTTAGGCATTGGTGGAAATTTGATTCTACCCCTCAATGAGAATGGTGAACCCAGTCGTAAGGCCATCAAAATTAAGTCCTACTCTGTTGTGGGCTTTAGCTTAATTGTGACGGATCTCAATGAAGAGAATTCGATCAAGCTTCAGCAGGTCGGGATTGGTGGCAAGCGTCGTATGGGATGCGGGGTCTTTACGCCTTTTCCACGTGCCTGGAGGTTCTATGATGCATGAACTTCCTGAAAAGCTCTTGGCGAAGAGCAAACGTGGAAACAGGGAGATAACTCTTGAAGCTCACCTAAGAGATACAGAAGCTTGTGCAGAGCAAATCTTCCGTCTGCATGGGCGCTGGGGGCAGAACTGGTGTCGTTTTTTCAAGATTCAAAGTCAAGAAGCCAGAGAGCGATTCCTACTCAATTTGCGAATTGCAGCACTGTTTCACGACATTGGTAAAGCTAATGCAGATTTCTACACAGCCGTTGCAACTCCTGGATTTGAAGCTCAAACATTGCGGCATGAGCACCTCAGCGCTTTGGTGCTTTGCTTGCCAGCAGTGCAACGTTGGTTAGCTATAAATCCGGCTCTAGACGTGGACGTAATCACTGGGGCTGTACTATCCCATCATCTAAAGGCTTCAGAGAGTCAAATTACAGTTAAAAACGACGATGAAGCGAGTAAGCGGCTCAAGAACTATCGTTGGTGTCAAACCCAGACCCTGAGAACTTCTGTAGCACTTTATTTTCAACATGATGAAGTAACTCGAATTCTCAATCGTATTGCGGAAATTGCTCATCTTGGTGAAATACCAGCACTGCCAACCGAGAATTGGAAAGAGGATTCTGTTTGGAAACAGGCATACACAAAGGGAAAAGATGCGGGCCGTCGATTTAATCGTAGTCTGCGAAAAGATCATCAGCGGCGATCGCTCTTGGTTGCAGTCAAGGCAGGACTCATCATCTCAGACGCAGCAGCTTCAGGCTTAGTCCGAGAAGGTAAAGACATTTCCGACTGGATTGATGAGATTGTTCATGCTGCGCCTATTGACCACGATCAGATTGCTCAGGCTATCATCAATCCTCGGATTGGGCAGATTAGGGCACGTAAAGCTGGACAACCTTTTGACCAGGCTGCATATTTGGCTGAGCATACGCCTGCTCAGCTTGAACAACTTCAGGCTGAAACACTCCAAGAATTTCAGAAGCAGATTCCGAAACAAGGGTCAAGGGCGCTCTTGCTAGCGGCCTGTGGTGCTGGAAAAACGCTAGGAGCCTGGAAATGGGCAGAGCAACAGTCTCGAACCTATAGGATTGGAAAAGTTATCTTCTTGTATCCCACCAGGGGCACAGCAACTGAGGGTTTTCGGGACTATGTAGGCTGGGCACCAGAGGCAGATGCAGCTCTAGTGACAGGAACAGCCCGGTATGAGCTAGAGGCCATGCAGGGGAACCCAAGCGAGGCCACTAAAGGCAAGGATTTTCAGGCAGATGAGAGATTGTATGCTCTAGGGTTTTGGTCGCGTCGGTTCTTTAGTGCCACGGTCGATCAATTCCTCAGCTTTATTGAGCACAGCTATCAAAGTCTTTGCTTATTACCAGTCTTAGCCGATAGTGCCGTCATCATTGATGAGGTGCATAGCTTTGACCAGCGAATGTTTGATTCGTTGGTGAGCTTCTTAGAAAACTTCGACATCCCAGTGTTGTGCATGACGGCCACTCTGCCGCCATCGCGTCAGAAACGGCTGGAAAAAGCGGGTTTGACCGTCTATCCCACAGAATCAGATCGGGAGATTCTTCCTGACTTAAAGGAGAAGGAAAATCATCCTCGTTATCGGTTAGAGCCTGTCGCTAATTTTGATGCAGCCTTTGATCGGGCAGTCAACGCTTATCGGAAAGGTGAGCGAGTTCTTTGGGTGGTCAACATAGTGGATCGATGTTTGGCGATCGCCCAGAAGCTCAGCATTGCGCTCCAGGATATCAATGCCGATGTTTTGACGTACCATAGCCGATTTCGTCTATGCGATCGCCAAGCGGTTCATGCTAAGACCATTGAGGCATTTGCAGTTCAGCAAGATTCAGCAGCACGGAAAGCGGCGATTGCTGTGACTACTCAGGTTTGTGAGATGAGTCTGGATTTGGATGCAGATGTTCTCATTACTGAAACAGCCCCTATCCCTTCTTTAGTGCAGCGATTTGGACGGGCAAATCGCCACCTAGCCAGAGGATTAAAGTTTCGAGCCAAACTACACACATACAATCCACCAGGCCACTTGCCCTACCAGTCTGAAGAGTTGAAATTGGCAACCACATTCTTGGAGGGGTTTCAGAACACAGAGGTTAGTCAATATCAGTTTGCAAAAGCTTTGGAGCAATATTCCCCACCTGAACGCGAAGCTGACGGTAGTGCCAAATTCCTAGATAGTGGCTACTACGCGATTCCAGGCAATTTTAGAGATACCGATAGGTTTGCAGTTCCCTGTGTACTTGATAAGGACTTAGAGGCAGTAGAGAGCATTCTGAAATCGTCTGAGAAGTATCGCAAGGAACCCTACATCATCAACGTGCCAAAGAAATGGGCAGAGATGGAGGGTGATGCACGTCCAAGCTGGCTTCCTAAATATTTAGGCATTGCTCAATGGGAAGGGCACTACAGCAAAAATCGAGGGTTTGAGACTAAAGCATTAGAGGAGGTCGAACTTGGCTAAGGCAAAAACGAAGCAGAAATCGACAATCGAGACTCTTATCCTGGATTACCAATTAGCGGAGTTGCCGTCTTCCCAACATCGAGCAGGACTAGCTGGACTAGTTCTAGTCATCCAATGGCTTGAGAAAAACCCTACCTTTCAACAGAAGGTCGAGGCTGGAGCCGTTTGTCAACTTACTCGATTAGACGATAGAGGGGCCACTATTCACCTAAATCAAGCGGGTGTAGCAGCTCTGTTTGATGAAATCTATGCAGCCAGCACTGAGGAACAAGAGCAAACTCAACCGTTTAAAAACAAGCAGAAGGAAGTCATCCCACCGCTTCGAGAAGAAGAACGAGAGGTCACTGATGCCAAGGGAAAAACAAAGACGAAGAAGTTTTATGTGTATCCCGTTGTCGTGCCAGCAGGCTCATTTCTCGCAGATTCGAGCTACGACCAGAGTATCGACGGTAAAAGCGGACTATGGATCAAGCTGTGGCGAGATATGGTCTGGAGAATTCTACGAGGCGTTCCTGCAACACGCAAACCATTTGAAGCCAGAGCTAGTGGAGTTGCCAGCAAAGATACAGCAGATATGTGGAAGCAACTCATCCAACCTGATGATTTTACAGTGGATTTGCCCAGTACATATTTCCTGGGAGCACAGGCTAGTAATGCTGAAAATGTGCCTTTCAAGGATCGTGCTCAGTTTCAGTTTTTGCTCCACTTTTGGTTATTCGCCGCTCAAATATATGTGCCATCAGTAATTGACAACGAGGGCAAGCGTAATTTTGTCGGATACGCCCTCGCTATTCCCGATGTTGCAGAGCTGGACTATTTCTGTGAAGAGCTTCCAGGCATTCTGAGTAGCCGCAGTCCAGAAAAGTCCAGCTATCTTCCTCGTGACTGCATTGTGGATTTAGCGGTAGAAGGTGCATTGGACATGATGAGACGACTGCGCGATCGCATAGCGCAAACAACAGGGGAACAGTCAACTGCACGTACTGTATTGGGAATTGATGTTATCCACACTGAAAAGCAGGGTAACAACGTTCGAGTGCTAAGCATGACTCGCTTAGATCCCAAAGACACGATGTTGGATCGATATGCCCAAATTCGAGATGGTTTTTGGAATCCTCTGTTTCGTAGACAATGCCTGCTGAATTTAGTTGAGGAGAAGCCCTGGTATGCGGGGTTTGATGCACTGCTATGCACACTTCCCTATGAGCAAAGCATCGAGAATGACTATTTCAAGCGAGATGTTCGAGAGAAATTGAAAGCCTTGATATCTGAGGAGAAGCAAATGGATGAAGCGACAGCTATGAGTAATGCTACATCGGTCGAGACGTTAGTGTTCCGTTTGATTGGCAACTATGTCACTCGAAAATTGAAAGCGAAATATGACTTGGAATGGAAATCTGAATGGAAGGGTCTAAAAAATGAAGACTTGAGTCAAAAACCTGACTATAGGAAGTATGCAGAGATGAAAGCAAAAGTTGCTAAATTAGCTTTCTTAGACGTGCGTAGCCGTACAGAGAAAATGGATTTCATCAACTATTTTGTGTCCAGCTTATGCTCTGTTCCACAGCATATGAAGGCTGACTCATATGTTGAACTAACCCAAGCCTTGTATCAAGACACGGATAAGATTCGCACTCTTACACTGCTGGCGCTCTCAGCTAACGGTTAATTGATTCAATTGTAAGGAATAAAGGTGAATACCATGAACAAGAATCTTTTTGCTACAGTTCTCACTTATGCCGCTCCTAGCTCAAACTATCGTGGAGAAAGTGAGGAAAATCGCACAGTCCTGCAAAAAATAGCTAAAGGCAAGCAGGAGTACACAATCATTAGTCCTGAGTCAATGCGTAATGCGTTGCGGGAGATGCTAATTAAGACTGAGATACCTTACAACCGTAGAAGACTTCACGATGAGGAACAGCTTGCCGTTGAGTTTAAGGAATTTCCTAACGCCGAGGAGTATGCTGATGACTTCTTGTTTGGTTTCATGGTCGCAGATAAAGATGCTATTAAAAAGAATAAAGGTTTACCTGCAAAGCGAGACAGCGTTCTAAGAATGAACCTGGCTGTTGCACTTACGCCCTATCGCTTTGATGCTACCTTTCATCAGTCTCCTCTGAATGCAGGTGATAGCCCCTGGAAAAACTCATCGACTTCAGCGCTGCTCCATCGAGAAGTGGCTCACACAGCCTATCAGTATCCATTTGCTTTAGCCTATTCTGACTGCAAAGCTAAGCCTACATGGACAAAGGAATTACTGAAGGCAATCTCTCAACTTTCAGATGTAGCCGGGGGACATGCTCGTAGCTACTATGAAATGGCTCCTAAGAGCATCGTTGTTCGTCTAACACCTAGCTTGGTTGCTGGTTTTAACACCTATGGCTTCGATGAAGCAGGTGGGTTTCCAGAACTTGACCGCATTAGTGCAGATGACTTACCTGCTGACGAATTTTGGATTGGAGGAGAACTGGCTCGCGTGATGGATGATGCGAAGAAAAAAGAGCTAGCTGAGGCTGGAGTTCACTTCTATAACAATCCACAAACTCTTCTCACAGACTTAGCAAATGAGTTCTTGAAGGAAGGAGAGACTGCATGAGTAATCTTTGGCTACGAATACGTGCTCCGTTTGCAGCATTTAGGGGTTTCCAAGCTGGGGTATATAGAGCTACCGCTCCTGTAATGCCACCTTCAACGGCTCTTGGATTAGTGCTCAACTTAGCTGGTATTGAAATGCGAGATAGTGAGCCAGGAGTAACAACCCTCATTCGATCTGATCTGCCTTGTTTACGTTTGGCGATTGGCACTGTTCCACAATCCGACAGCGAAACCTGCTCTATTTACCAGCAGTTACATAGCTATCCAGTAGGGGAATCAGGTAAGGAATTAAAAAAACGCACTCATGGAGCAAAATACTGGATTGTACCCGTAAGACGCGAGTTCCTAGTGGGTCTAGATATGGTTTTGGGTATTCAGGCTGATGATGAAATTGTCGAGAGAGTTCAGAAGGGACTCCGAGGTGAGTTGGATCAAGATCGCTATGGTCTACCATTCGCTGGAGACAATAACTTTCTGTTTGACCGGATCGACGTTCTAAATCAACCCATTCCTGTACTCTGGTACACACGAATGCAACCAGATGATTCACCGATGCAAGGTTCCTATCGGTTAACGATAGGCATTGATCGTGCTAACAATAGTAAGACCATTAGTCATCTCTATGCTCCGGTTAAAGAAGCTTCGATTGAGCCTCCTTCTAATGCTTGGACATGGACACCTAGAGAGCCTGAAAGTCTAGCTGCGTAGTTAGCTTCCTGAAGCTTTCCCGAACCTTGACAACTGAATAAATACAAGATTTCAGTACACAAAGAAACCCTCTGATGCCGTAAAGCGTTGAGCACCTTTACGCGCTGGAAGTGGCGGAAGAATACGAGGTCTGTCAGACCTCTGATGCCGTAAGGCGTTGAGCACTAGCTGAGAGTATTGTCCGGGGAGATGTCGAAGTCCTGTCAGACCTCTGATGCCGTAAGGCGTTGAGCACCTGTCAGGAGATAAATTTCGAGCACGCCCTGGAGCTGTCAGACCTCTGATGCCGTAAGGCGTTGAGCACTGCCCACATGGATATCAACCGATCGCTCCTTGCTTGGGTCTGTCAGACCTCTGATGCCGTAAGGCGTTGAGCACTTCCAGAGGAGGCGATGTTAGCGATCGCCCCTTTCCTGCCAAACGTCTCGCTCCATATTCCATAATAAAAATAGGCCATCTTCGGACAGGTAAGCTCTAGTCATGATTGCAATTCCCGATCACAATGCCATGTCTCCCCAAGACTATTTGGATTGGGAAGAACAGCAGACCATAAAATACGAATACCTCAATGGCGAAGCCTACGCCATGACTGGAGGAACCCTGAATCACAATGCGATCGCCGTCAACTTAACGACTGCCCTTCGAACATTTTTGCGTGGAAAGGGGTGTAAAGTTTTCATGGCTGATGCAAAGGTCGAAGTTTCCGAGAACGGCCCCTTCTTCTACCCGGATGTGGTGGTGAGCTGTGACGAGCAAGACCTTCGTGCGCTTAGGCAGGTTCAACATCCCTGTTTAATCATTGAGGTACTTTCCCCTAGTACAGAAGCTTTTGATCGAGGCAAGAAATTTCGTCACTATCGCCGTCTAGATAGCCTGAAAGAATATGTTTTAGTCAATGGCGAAACCAAAGGAGTTGAATGCTATCGCTTGAACGATCGCAATAAATGGGAACTTACGGCTTATATCCCCGAAGAGCAAACGGAAGCCTCTGAAGTTTCTCTAGAAGTTCAGTTCACTAGCATTGACTTTCAATGTCCACTCTCGCTGGTTTATGAAGAGGTGGAATTGGTTACTTCAGAAGAAGAGTAGCGATCGCATCCAAATTCTTGACTATGCCTATTTGATTGAGGCGGAATTAGGCATTACCGTTGCTGAGGGGCAGATTCGTTACCCTGCTGAGAATGTGCTGGTGCATGTGGCCTTTGATGATGCCGCTCGTCAGGATGTGTATCGGGCGATCGCCCAGGTGCGACAGATCAGGCAATTCTCCTCGCACTCAAGCTCCTCCTCTAGCGCTAGACCTGATGGAGATTTTTAGAGTGCCCCTGGTCGATATGCCTGTGATGGCATCAATTAATCGAAATCAGTGGGATGTCGAAGCCGATTTTGAGATTCGGGGCGAACAAGTATGGCTCAGTGATAATGGGCGACGCAAGTTTATCAGTCTTTATGAGAAGCGCAAGGAGGAGAGCTGGAAACATCCGGTGACTCAATATTCGCTGACCTATCGCCGCTTGATTGAGCTGGAGGTGAGGCTACTGGAGAAGGAATGGATGGGTGAGGGTGGATTGTTTGGGCAGTTGGTGATCCGCTGAGGTAAAGAAAAATGGCTGAGAGCAAGAACTATTACATGATCTGCTACGACATTCGTGATCCAAAGCGGTGGCGGAAAGCTTACAAGCTGCTGCAAGGACATGGCGATCGCCTACAGTATTCAATTTTTCGGTGTCGGCTCAACCCGCGAGATCGAGAGCGGCTGAGATGGAAACTAGAGCAGATTTTGGAGGATGAGGATAGTCTGTTGATTGCAGGGCTGTGTAACCGATGTGTGGAACGGGTCGAAGCCTGTAATCGACCAGAAGCATGGACAGTTGAGCATGATATGCACCAAATCTTCTGATGCAAGGATCTGTGTTTGTTGCAAGATTAGGGCGGGTTGAAGGCTCTAAAAGGCTGATCTGGCTTAGCTTGCAACCTGATTCTGAGAGGTCAATGATCCTTGCATTTCTTGAAACCTTTGTAATATAACGGTTTGAAGATATGGATTTGCGGTTAGGATGCGGGTATGGAAAGGCAAATGGTGATTTTGAAATCCACCTTGCAAAAGCTTGCAGAAATGCAGGCTATGGAGGGGTTTCAGACACCGCACTGTCAGACCTCTGATGCCGTAAGGCGTTGAGCACGAATGAAACATGAGCTATACATTAGAGACACGGTTCCTGTCAGACCTCTGATGCCGTAAGGCGTTGAGCACAGGAAAGTCGTGAAGTATCGCCTCGGTACATTTATGGCAACTGTCAGACCTCTGATGCCGTAAGGCGTTGAGCACAATCATAGACTATCACAACTAAAAGCAGCGATCGCCCAACTGTCAGACCTCTGATGCCGTAAGGCGTTGAGCACAATACTGCAATCAAAAAACTGGACTCTGAATCTGAAGCTGTCACTGTCAGACCTCTGATGCCGTAAGGCGTTGAGCACATTCATCCAGGATTGATTGGGGCGATCGCAGCATCAGGCTGTCAGACCTCTGATGCCGTAAGGCGTTGAGCACGGGTCAAGGCAGTTCACTACGAATCGAGAATTAAAAACTGTCAGACCTCTGATGCCGTAAGGCGTTGAGCACCCTGTTCCGGGTTCTCCTCCTTCTCCTACTCCTACTCCCTGTCAGACCTCTGATGCCGTAAGGCGTTGAGCACTATGTGATTTCTAGTCATGTTCGGTTTGTTGTGCTAGGACTGTCAGACCTCTGATGCCGTAAGGCGTTGAGCACAAGCACGGTATGGGTCGAATGAAGCCCGCAACTCAGCAGCTGTCAGACCTCTGATGCCGTAAGGCGTTGAGCACCTGACCTAAGTAATGCTTACCTAAGTGGTGCAAACCTAAGCTGTCAGACCTCTGATGCCGTAAGGCGTTGAGCACTTGTAGCAGAGTGAGGAGTAAGCGTCAATGCAGCTCTGCTGTCAGACCTCTGATGCCGTAAGGCGTTGAGCACGATGTCAATGACACTGGCGACTTCACCAATGACTTGACTGTCAGACCTCTGATGCCGTAAGGCGTTGAGCACATGGCTTTATCTGCATTGAGTCGTCTTATGCTCTCCGACCCGTTCTGTCAGACCTCTGATGCCGTAAGGCGTTGAGCACAAAGCGAGATATATGGAGGCAATGACTCAGTAATGACTGTCAGACCTCTGATGCCGTAAGGCGTTGAGCACGCAGGACATACGAATACGCTAATGCCTGCCATAGCAACTGTCAGACCTCTGATGCCGTAAGGCGTTGAGCACACGCAGCGCTGCCATTTCTGGATGATTCGTGCGCTGTCAGACCTCTGATGCCGTAAGGCGTTGAGCACACAGCATTCCAGTCGAAGTCAAAGAACGGCTCATCCTGTCAGACCTCTGATGCCGTAAGGCGTTGAGCACGGATTGCTGCCAGTCCTACAGCAAACCCAACAAGGGTGGCAAACTGTCAGACCTCTGATGCCGTAAGGCGTTGAGCACTAGGAGGGTTAGTTAACCATCCCATCCAGGGATCCTGTCAGACCTCTGATGCCGTAAGGCGTTGAGCACGTTGAGGAGCGCTTCTATCAGATGTTTGATGATTCTGTCAGACCTCTGATGCCGTAAGGCGTTGAGCACCGATTTGAGACTTGCAATTAGTCATTTTGTACAGTCCCTGTCAGACCTTTGATGCCGTAAGGCGTTGAGCACCGATCGCTCTCCAAAGAGCATGAGGGCGATCGCCACTGTCAGACCTTTGATGCCGTAAGGCGTTGAGCACTGCCGCCGATGCCGATGCTGTCACTACGGCTCGACCAGGTTCTGTCAGACCTTTGATGCCGTAAGGCGTTGAGCACGTTGGTATGACCTGAACAAGCTTCTCGGCTCGTCTGGTCGCTGTCAGACCTTTGATGCCGTAAGGCGTTGAGCACTTGAGCAATGAATTTATTGCCAAGTCGCTGGCTGAAGCAGTTCACTGTCAGACCTTTGATGCCGTAAGGCGTTGAGCACTCACCCAAGCGCACCACCCTCAATCCGTTGCCAGCTGTCAGACCTTTGATGCCGTAAGGCGTTGAGCACAAGCGTCGTCGCGTCAAGACCTACGTGGTCGAAGAATCAATCGACTGTCAGACCTTTGATGCCGTAAGGCGTTGAGCACCTTCGGCCTGTTCTCGCCCAAACCGTGACGGGTGAAGTACTGTCAGACCTTTGATGCCGTAAGGCGTTGAGCACAATATCGGCTCGCTCGCGACAAAATTCTGCTGACCACTAAACTGTCAGACCTTTGATGCCGTAAGGCGTTGAGCACAATTTGCGACCCCTCCTCCTGGGACAGCGATCGCCGTTGTAGACTGTCAGACCTTTGATGCCGTAAGGCGTTGAGCACTTAGATTATCTAGGATTCTATGCTGCATCTAAGTGGAAAAGGATCAGCTGTCAGACCTTTGATGCCGTAAGGCGTTGAGCACTCTTGCCCATACATCTCAGACAGAAATCTAGCCATCGTTGCACTGTCAGACCTTTGATGCCGTAAGGCGTTGAGCACTGGTGTTTCACAATCTGACCGAGCTTAAATTTCGGCTCACACTGTCAGACCTTTGATGCCGTAAGGCGTTGAGCACCTATAAATTCGTGAGGCAATGGCATCCACATCGTCCTGTCAGACCTTTGATGCCGTAAGGCGTTGAGCACGGAAGACGCTATTCTCGGATTAGACAAGGGGCACGCTGTCAGACCTCTGATGCCGTAAGGCGTTGAGCACGTCGATACCCTGTCCCTGGCAATCGATCGGATGCTCGTTTGTACTGTCAGACCTCTGATGCCGTAAGGCATTGAGCACAGCGGCACCCTTACTGCTCGTATTGCCGAGGATGTGGGCGCTGTCAGACCTCTGATGCCGTAAGGCGTTGAGCACTTAGAGTGAAGGTATCATAAGGGCTACTAACTCAACTGTCAGACCTCTGATGCCGTAAGGCGTTGAGCACATTTGCCGATACTCGCTTCTCCACAACTCAATTTGGGCACTCTAACTCCAGGCGGGTGCGTCCAGTGGCTTATTCAAACTACGGAGTACCCGATGTCTTTACTATTCAAATCTTTGGCACTTGCCACCAGTACGACTCTATCCATCGTGGCAATGAATGTTGCTGCTCAGGCTCAGACCATGCCAAATCTGCGTCAGGGGATGCCCTATGATCAGGCACGGCAAATGATCTTAGAAGCAGGATGGCGACCGATTGAGGTGAACCGAGCTAGTCGAGGTGAGTTGCTAGGCTTTGACACCTATGTAATCGACGATTTGGGGTACACCGAGATGACAGGTTGTGCTGCGACAGGTCTAGTCCCCTGCACCTTCGAGTATGAGGGAGATGGCAATACCAAACTGGTGGTTATATCAACGGGACAAATCCTTCATCTGGATGAGTGGTGGCTAGAAGATAATCGTTAGTCCGTTTTTATTTAACGTGGGGTGCAGCTATGAACGACGATTTTCATATTCAAGTCAAGTTTCCCGAAGGGATGTCTAATCGGGATAAGCAAGTCATTCTCCAAATGCTCCGTGATCACTTTGAGCAGCATCCTCCTAACCAATAGAAATAATGCTTGGATAAAAGCAAGAGCGTTTATTGAAGAACAAGTCCTGTCTTCATGACTTTTACATCCCCTACGCCTGACTCAACGTGCGATCGCTGCTGGTACTATGCCGGACTGCCTCACCTCCACTGCATCCAGCATCCAGAGGGTGTTCTGGGGAGTACTTGTCCTGGCTTTGAGCCTGATCCTGAAGTCGAGGCGTTTCAGGCGATGCCTTGGGTTAATGGAGAGCCGGGGCACTATAACGGCGATCGCATCGAACAGCCGGAGGAGCGTTGGTCGGATGAGCAGCGGCTGGAGCGGCTAGACTGGCATCCGATTTTACGGGGCGCTGCCCTGAATGCGAGAGGTTGATGCAGGCTCTAGATCCCCCGGTTCATTGGGACTGCCCGTGGTGTGTGTGGCGAGATGATGCGGGTTGAGAGGAATGCTTGAATTATTGAATGTGGAAAAACCTCAAATAAGGTCTTACAAATTCTCTATTAGAGGATAGGTAGGGCAAGTTTCATACCGATGACCTGGGCATCCTTCTTTACCGCAGTAATAAACTTGAATGGTATGAACTTTGACTTTTATTTCTGGAGAAACATAGGGTAGAGAAATCGGAATGTTATTTAGTTTGCCTTTGAAACAAGAATCATTTTTATTGAAGTGACCTGGACAATTTGGTGAACTACACTTATGTCTGTGTATGGTAGGTATAATCGGTGGCTTTTCGCCAAAATCGATGATTGGGATAGTTGGTTTTACACAACTCTCACTTTCCAGAAAATGTCCTGGGCAGCCGACTAAGCCACAGTGATAACGTGTCATAATAACCTCCACGTTAATAAGCAAATAAGTTGAGTTCTGTAGCTAAATCTAAGTCGTCTTTTGCAAGTAGAAATATGAGGTTGTAGAAAAATACGACTCAGTTTATCTGACTAGTTTTGTATGTTAGAGCCCTACCTTTATTTTACGAAATTTCTATTGAAATAAGATATTCAGCAAGTATTTATTCACATCGTCCAGGACATCACTAATGACGCGCCAAGCACTTTTTGTAATTTCTGCAACACTAGCGATCGCCACCATCGCCACCCCCGCATCAGCTCAAACAGAGCGACTGGTCACAGAGGGCTGTCGTCAGGGCTATTGCTGGGAAGAATATCTGCTCGATCAGCAGGTCGTTCACCAAAATCACCTGGGTGGAGTCGATAACATTCTCTATGAGGTGTCCCTAGAGAGTCACAACAGCAACGGCATTGAGCAGAGAAATCAATGGGTGTATTGCTCAACCTCAGAGGCATTCGTCGCATTCGACGGCTTTGGAGATAGTGAACTGCTCTATCTCCACTACCTCAACCCTGGCGGCAATCAGGTTGGAGGCTACAACGCCGACTCTCACCGACTGTACTGGGCCGTATGCCATGACGTGTGGCAACCAGACCTGTGGAGTCCGCAGAATGGCCTAGCACAACAGGCACGGCAGCTCGGCTACTCGCTCAATCTCGAGGAAGGACAGCGGGAAATTCCGAGGGTGATGTTTCGGTGAAGGCAATACACCCTGTGCGTTGCAAGCCAGACACCCGATGCAAGGAAATAGCACGAAGCTGAATTATAGAATAATGCAATAAATTATATTATTCTATAATTTCAATGTCTGAGCATACCGGAGCATCTCCCCGTGTCTGAGAAAATGATTCCCGAAAGTCAGCTCAAGCAAGCTGTCCGAGAAGTGTTGCTAGAACTGCTAGGCGCAACAGCGGCAGCAGCTTCAACCGCTTCAGCCCGCCAGTGGTACGACACCGATCCCGCCTACAAACTCCTCGACCTCGACCAAGCCGAACAGCTCAGAGAAGCCGTCCGCTCTGGCCTCCTGCGAATCGGTCACGAAGTGCGCGATCGCCGCAAACCCCAAGCCCGACTGCCTCGATATCAGTTTCACATCGGCAAATGCCAAAAGCGTCTCAGCGAACGTCCAGAGCGTCGCTGGCAGAGCTAGGAGCCATCGGGCGATCGCTCCGATTCATCTGTCGCTCAAACTCCTGAGCATGTTGCTCATCCGAAATCCAGCGATTATACAAATTCCAGTGAACCGTCGGCGCGTGCCCCATATAAGCCGCCGCCGTCGCCACTGGAAACTTAAACACCACAGACGCTCGAATTGCATAGGCATGGCGCAGATTGTACGGCGCAAACGGCACCTCATACCGCTGAAACTGCCGACACGTCCGGCGACCATACTCCTCATACGCATCCGCTTTTACCCTCGGCTTCTGCACCTGCCACAATTTCCAGCGTTCCACCCACTCCACATACAGCGGATAGACCTTACGCGGCCCAGTCTTGCCCTCTAAAACCTGCAACACCCGATTACTGTCGTCTTCCACAAACTCACAAAAGAACGCCTCATGAGGCCGCAACCCATAAGCCGCCAACATCCCATACACCCACCGCCACGGCGCATAGGGAATGCGATCGCGCCACTCCATAATCACGGCATCATCCGGCAGCTCCCGAGGTTTCGCCTTCGCCGACGAATAACTCCCCGCATAAGACGCAAGGTCAATCTCCAAGCCCGCAAAATCAGCCAGCTTCTGAAGCTTCTGACACGTCTGCTTTCGATGTCGCGTATCAGCCTCCGTCTTCAGCACAGCCGCTAGGATTACGCTTGCACTCAACACCTCATCTAGAGGAAGACGCTTATACACCTCCCACCAATGTCGATGCCAAGTTCGCTCCTCAAGCGTATGAGTCTGCATATAGTGCGTCTTAAACCGCTCAACCCATCGCCCAATCGTCACCGTCTCCGATTTCGATTCTGGCTGACCATACAGGCTCCACGAAAACTCCTTACACGCTAAAAGCGCACCCACTTTTCGAGCTTCCGCCTCCGCTCTCTGGAGTCCAGCCGGATTCGCGTAAAGCTTCAGCGTCACATCCTGCTGGTGAGCCCTTGTCTTTGAAGATCGAGGCTTAGGCGGCAACGTCGCCCGCAAATACAGACGATTCCCCTTCTGTCGAATCGTCACACCCATATTAGACAACCGAAGACGCTCATTAATCGCCTCCAGTGAGTACTTATCCTGTGCCACAGCGTCTATTTTTCCCTACACCTTCCCTAATCCTTCCCTTATTTTCCCTAATTCTTCCCTAAATTTCGACCCATATTGCAGCATATTCACAGATATTCCGGCACATCAAGAATACCGCAAACTCTAACCTGATATAGTTTTGGGAAACAGGGCTGGCGCGATTCGAACGCGCGACCTACCGCTTAGGAGGCGGTTGCTCTATCCTGCTGAGCTACAACCCCAAGAATCACTGAAATAATAACAGGTTGATGTAGTCAACGTCTGCCCAGGC
>JBARXP010000237.1:0-17520 GCA_049647405.1 Elainellaceae cyanobacterium
GGGCCTGTTAACTTGCGAGCGGCATCCTTAAGGGTTGCTTTGATGGGGTCGCTGAGCATCATCTGTGAGAAGGCATCGACATTCCTTCCACTCTGACAGGTATCCTTTTTGTGTGCAAGTCCCTTAGCTCAAACGGTTAACGAGACTCTCGTGAAGCGACAATGGTTTTGCATGATTCATCCTGGGATAACGGTTGGGGCGATCGCCCTTTTCGCGACAGCCTGCACCCAATCCTCAGCAAATTTAGGAATTTTCTCAGAAGAATCCAGCACGACTTCGACTTCTGAGAGTGGTGCTCTGGCGACCGATGCGGTTGATGTGGCTGACCCTGTTCGATACGAAACTCACGAGCTAGACACCGCCATTGTTCATACCGTCTCGATTGCCGCTGCTGCATCGGCGCAGGTGACGGTCATGACTTCGCAGGAGCTAACGCCTCTAGATGACTTAGTAGAATCAGTGGGGGCGATCGCCGCCATCAATGCTGGTTTTTTTGACCCCAACAATCAGCAGACCACTTCCTTTATTCGCTTAGACGGTGAGGTGGTGGCCGATCCGAGAGATAACGATCGCCTCATGCAAAATCCTGACCTGGCCTCCTATCTCGATGCGATTTTGAATCGGTCAGAATTTCGCCACTATCGCTGTACCACCGAGTCGGGCGGCTCTAGCACTAATTCCAGCAATTCCAGCAGTGTGGAATTCTCTGACTACGCCATCACGCCCCATGATGCTCCTGTACCGCCTCAGTGCCGCATTCATTCCTCCGTCGGGGCGGGGCCGCAGTTGTTGCCTCAGCTTACGTCGGTTGAAGAGGGTTTTCTGACCTACAACACATCAGGACAAGTCGTGCGAGACGCTATTGGCAGCCTGTCGCCCAATGCCCGCAGCGCCATTGGCATCACCGCCGACAATACCCTCGTGTTAGCGATGGTGGCTCAGCGTGGCGATCGCCCCACTCCCACCGGACTGTCGCTGCCCGATTTTGCAGATTTTCTAGAGTCCATCGGGGTAGAACAAGCCCTTAATCTGGATGGCGGCAGCTCGACCTCGCTGTTTTATCACGGGGAAACTTATTACGGACGACTGAATGCGGAAGGCCAGCCGATTGAGCGATCGGTGAAGTCAGCGATTTTGATTTTAGATTGAGGATTTTGGATTTTGGATTCGGACTCAGCCATTGTCCTCTATGATGCTTAAGGCTACGCTGACAGCAATTCTCATGATGGTTACGTCATAACGCCCGCGAATGAATTGCGGGCTACAAATGATCAAGTCCCTCCAGGACTGACAGCCGCCGTATCTTAGCCCCAATGGGGCTTTCACTAATTAGCCTGCAATTCATTCGCGGGTGGATCGGAAGCGTAGCCAGATGACCCGTTCGCCAAACTGAGAATTGCTGCTACGCTTGCCTTCTTCATCCATCCTGCTTGCATTTATGAAAGTTGCTACCTGGAACGTCAACTCAGTACGAACTCGTCTACAGCACGTCACCGATTGGCTCAGCACTTGCGAGGTTGACCTGCTGTGTTTGCAGGAAACCAAAGTCGTCGATGCCGATTTTCCCCATGATCCGTTTAAGGAGCTGGGCTATCATACCTATGTTTGTGGGCAAAAGTCTTACAACGGGGTGGCGCTGATCAGTCGATCGCCATTAGAGGAAGTGACGATGGGCTTTGCGCCTGTGGTGGGAGAGGCGATCGCCCAAGACTTTGACGATCAGAAGCGGGTAATTGCGGCGACTCTCAACGGCGTTCGGGTGGTGAATCTGTATGTGCCCAATGGGTCGTCGGTGGGCAGCGAGAAATATGACTATAAAATGCGCTGGTTTCAGGTGTTGCGCACCTATCTGGAGTCGGTTCTAAAAAACCAGTCTGATCTGGTGGTGTGCGGCGATTTCAATATCGCACTAGACGATCGAGATATCTACAATCCCGAAGGCAAAGCCAAGCACATCATGTCGTCGCCTCAAGAGCGAGAGGTGTTGACCCAATCTGTGCTCGATTTGGGGCTGGCAGATGCGTTTCGCAAGTTCACCTCAGAGGGGGGCTACTTTAGCTGGTGGGATTACCGCGCCGCAGCCTTTCGCAGAAATATGGGCTGGCGCATCGATCATCACTATGTGTCGCCGCCTGTTTATGCACGGGCGATCGCCTGTACGATTGATGTAGAGCCGCGCAAGCTCGAAAAGCCGAGCGATCATACTCCTGTGGTGCTAGAAATTGGCGAGGCTTGATGTGATCTGCGAGTCTTTGTATTGAGGCGTCAGAATCAGGGGAATCAACGCACCCCGACTCAGGCGACGTTAAGACCAATAGATCGAATGCTCTTCGTAGTCGAGACAGTTAATCGCTAACTCTGACAACGCTTTGCTCGGATGCACCGGACACTTGAGGTGATAGTCTGCGGTGAAGTAGCGGCAGTTGCTACAGGGAATTTGATGCATTTGCTTGGCGCGGCTGGTGCCGTCTCGCAAAAAGCTAAAGATGCCCCATGCAAAAGAGCCCACAAAGAGCCAAGCGATCGCAAAACAGATGGGCACGATCAGCGGCTGAATGCGGTGTATACACCAGATCAGAGCCATGAGAAAAGCTTCGAGCATAAATATTCCTCAAAATACGAAAATTCTATAAATGTCGGCACAGGGGCTACGGTCTTAACCGTTAAGCGCGAAACCAACCTAACCGTTGAATCGAACCTAACCGTTGAATCGATAGCAGGCTGCTACTCCAAAACCCCATTCACTGAGGTCATTCTATCGTGGGATCTGAACGTGTAGGGCGTGAATGTTGGCGATCGCCAACACCTGTGAAGCGTCAAGGTGAAGCGATCGTTTCAAGTTTCAGGGGTTGCTGCTAAATGCTCAGGCTGGACTTGCAAAACAACTAACGTCATGTCGTCTTCATTATGGCGACCCATTCCAATAAACTGCTGCACCTGGTCAAACAGATAGTCAAGGGTTTCTTGAGCCGTGTAGTGATGCAAGCAAGAATGACGAACGGCTTCGACGAGATTTTCTTCATCAAACCGCCCTCCTTTTGGATCTGCGGCGTCAGTGAAGCCATCGGTGTAGTAAACAACGGTGTCTCCAGGAGTAAGCTGCACTTGCCCGTCTTCGTATTGGGTGTCGATGTCTAGACCGATAAGCATTCCTGCGGTGTCGAGGCGTTGTAGCGTTTGAGTAGACGCTTGCCACAACATCGGTGGATTATGCGCCGCATTGCTGAATGACAGTCGTCGCGTTTTGGGGTCGTATTCTGAGTAAAAAAGCGTCACGAAGCGATTAGAGTTTTCCAGATCGCCATACATGACATGGTTGAGATGCTGAAGAATGCGGGCAGGAGAATGTCGATTCAGCACTTCAGCACGCAACATGCCGCGCAGCATCGTCATGATCAAGCCCGCAGGCACCCCTTTTCCCATAACATCACCGATGGCGATGCTCCATCGGCTCTGCTCTAGGGCACGAAACGAACCAGATCGCAGCTGATCATAGTTGGCCGGAATGAAGTCGTAGTAGTCGCCCCCAACCCGGTTGGCATTTTTGCAGCGAGCCGCCATCTCAATACCGCTGATGTGAGGGCAGTGGCGCGGCAGAAGCTGCACCTGAATTTCGGCACCAATTTCTAGCTCCCGATCAAGGCGCTCTTTTTTGCGAAGCTCGGCGTTGAGTTCATCATTTTCGATCGCCACGGCGGTCTGATCGGCCACCAATCGCACCAGCTTTTGTCGAGTCTCTGTCCAAGCGTAGTGAGAGTGACGGCTGAAGATATAGAGGCGTCCTCGTTCGGTGTTGTTGACCAAAATAGATGTGCCAAAGAGCTGCACATCAGGGTCGAGCATGGTGACAATCTGATGATCTAGCTCGGTTATCAGATCGGCGGTGACGATGCCCTGGCGAGTTTGGCTAGGGGTAGCTTCGATGATATTGCGAGCAGCGGTTTCGATTGCAAAGCGAATATCTTGGCAGCGATCGCCATCCTGACAGTGCAGTCGCTCCATGCGAATTTGACCATTGGGCCGAAACATCACCAGTGCTCCTCCATTGGCATCGGTGACGCGACTGGCAATGAGCGGGGTGAGTTCAAGAAACTGATTGAGGTTTTTTAAACTCCTCAGGGCAAAGCTGAGAGAGCTAAGCAAGTCTTGAATCTTGTTTTGCTCTCGATAAAGCCGTGACACCAAATCTTTAAGTGCAAAAACAGGAGTCGTCCCCGGTGGGGAACTGCCGCCGCCATCTGGCTGAGGGGTGGGTTGTCGAGGAACAGGTGTAGCCGTCATGGGTATAGAAACTGGCTGAGGGCTGACGATCAGGTAAAACCGACTTTATCACTGACTCTTGTATCACTGACTCTACAGGAGCGAGTGAGCAGCACATGCAAAATGTGCAGACGTTTCATAGAAAAAAGTTCATGGAAAAAGCAGATGACCATCATCAAGTTATTCTATGGAACGTAACATCAGTCGCAATTGACGTGCAATGACTTCCTTGAAGTCGAGCAGCTATCCAAACATTGCACCACTCGGCAGATGACGTGGCGCTATTGTACAGGATGGTGTGGCGATCGCCGTATGCATTTGAGCCAATTTTATTGACATCCTTTATTTCGCAGCATCGATAACTGAAAGCTCAGATTTAGGCGTTTCAGTTGGCTCGAAATCTGTGGAGCTGGGTTCGGAGGAGTTTATGCCTGCATACTGGCTGGAAGAAGCCTTGCCTTTACTGTGGGCCAGAGAGGCTTCCAATAGACCCCGAAAAAGAGGATGAGGGCGACTCGGGCGCGACAGAAATTCAGGATGAAACTGAGTCGCGATGAAAAAGGGATGATCGGTCAATTCAATGATCTCGACCAGCCGACTGTCAGGAGACGAGCCGCTAACCACATAACCCGTTTCTAAAAAGAGATTGCGGTATGCATTGTTGAACTCATAGCGGTGGCGGTGGCGCTCGTAGACCACTTCTTCTTTGTCATAGAGCATTGCGGTGTGCGTGCCAGGGGTGAGCCGACAAGCGTAGAGCCCCAGCCGCATCGTGCCTCCCAGATCTACGACATCTTGCTGCTCAGGCAAAAGATTAATCACCGGATTTTGGCTATCTGCCTCAAACTCGGCGCTGTTTGCATTTTCGAGGTGGGCAATGTTGCGAGCCCACTCGATGACAGAGCACTGCATCCCTAAGCAAAGCCCCAAAAACGGAATCTGGTGAGTCCGGGCGTAGTGGACAGCGTCAACTTTACCCTCCACACCACGTGTCCCAAAGCCACCCGGAACAACAATGCCGTCTACCCCTTCTAAAAAGGCTTTGGCTCCTTTCTCTTCAATGTCTTCAGAATTGACCCAATGAATTTGCAGATCCCCTCCACAGGCGATCGCCGCATGTTTTAGGGCTTCTGTGACGGAGAGATACGCATCTGACAGCCGCACATATTTGCCGACAATAGCGATTTTCACCGATTTACTTGGGCGATACAGTCGCTCGACCAAGGTCTGCCAATGGGTCAAATCAGGAGTTCGTTGCTCTAACTGCAAGATTTCTAAGGTTTGATGAGCCAGCCCTTCCTTCTCCAAATTCAGCGGCACTTCGTAGATGCTGCCTGCATCTTGGGAGGTAACGACACATTGTTCAGGGACATCGCAAAATTCCGACATCTTGTTTCTCAAGCCTGCGGGCAGGGGGCGATCGCACCGACACACCAAAATATCAGGCTGAATTCCGATCGAGCGCAGTTCTTTGACCGAATGCTGGGTTGGCTTCGTTTTCATTTCCCCAGCAGACGAAATCCAGGGCACCAGCGTCACGTGCATGTAGAGAACGTTTTTCCGCCCCGCATCTTTGCGAAACTGGCGAATGGCTTCAAGAAAGGGCAGCGACTCGATATCGCCGACGGTGCCGCCGATTTCGGTAATCACCACGTCGGGCTGGGTGTTTTTCGCCACCCGCAAAATTCGCTCTTTGATTTCGTTAGTGATGTGGGGAATCACTTGCACCGTTCCCCCCATGTAGTCACCCCGCCGTTCTTTGTTCAACACGGCCTGGTAGATTGACCCGGTGGTGACGCTGTTGAGGCGCGACATTGAGGTGTCGGTAAATCGTTCATAGTGGCCCAAGTCGAGGTCGGTTTCTGCACCATCATCGGTGACAAACACCTCACCATGCTGAAACGGACTCATGGTTCCAGGATCGACATTAATGTAGGGGTCGAGCTTTAGAATCGAGACCGAATAGTTGCGCGATTTCAGCAATCGGCCCAAGCTGGCGGCCACAATGCCCTTGCCGATGCTCGAAACGACTCCCCCCGTGACAAATACAAACTTAGTCATTGCCTGTTGTCGCCTCCATGTTCCCCAACTCGTGCTTCACTGCTGCTCGTCGCATGTTTGCAACCCATTCATTCTGCCTTGACATCTTCTCCATCCAATCGCCTGGCGATATGGGTGGAGATTCCTTGGATTACTCCAAAGATTTCCTGCTTCACTGGCTCACGCCTAGATACTTGAGTAAGCTCAAATATCCCTGGTCGGAACGCCTCCACAGGCTATTTTTTAACGTCCACTGGGTGCCCCCAAGCAAGACGGATCTGAAGGGTTGTGTTTGGCTTTGCTCTATACAGGTTGCCAGTGTCTTAACCGTTCTCTGAGCCGCCTACTGGATGAGCTATCCGTATGTTTTAGCGTTTTACCGCTGAAGTAATTCTATCAGTGCTGTAGATTTCGGCGCGATTCCTTCTCTCGCTCTCGTATTGTTCAGGGATACACCTCAATCTACGCGCCCTACACCACCAGCCAAATCAAAGATTATGGCTGGTGTACTGGTCGGCTTTCGATAGGGCAGAGGCTACAGTGATGCAGACTGGGGGGCCGATTGGGGGGCCGATTGAGGTAGAGACGGAATGTCTACGGTGAAATGAGTCCATCCTGGTGTGGTGCTGACGGCAATGGTGCCCTGGAGAATCTCAACCAGTTTGCGAACCAGCGCTAGCCCCAGCCCTGTGCCCGGATTTTTCCAGGGATCGGCATTGGGAATGCGATAAAACTTGTCGAAGATGCGATCGCACTCTTCTGGCGCGATCTCGACGCCTGAGTTGCTGACCTTAAGCTGAAACCGCTCAGCTTGGGAGGCTGCCGATATTGCCTGCGTCGCGGGCATCAGACAAACCTGAACGTGAATGGCTTCCTGGCTCGGGGTGTACTTAAAAGCATTTTGCAGCAGTTCACTCAACACTCGCTCAAAGTAGGCAAAGTCTGTCGTCAGGGCAGGCAAATCTTGAGGAAGGTCTAGGGTGAGCGATTGCTGGCGCTGAGCCAGACGTTCGTCAAACAGATGGGCAACGTGAGGAATCCAGTCTTGTAGCTTGAGCTGATTTAAAAACATCGGCTCGGTATCTGCATCGAGACGAGACAAATCTAGCAAGTCATCGATTAAGTTGATTTCGCGTTTGCATTCGCTTTTCAGGATGGAGAGATATTGCTGAATCCGAGTCTCGCTTGAGGCTGGACGACTGAGGTTGGGCACGAGGTCTAACTCCGACGTTGTGGAGGAAGTCGTTTTTGAACCTGAAGGTGAGGAGCTTAAGGATAAAGAGTCTGAATTTAGAGCGTTGAGAGGTGGCAGCGGCAAGTGAGGCTGAGGCTCCAATGGGGGGGTGAGAGATGACTCCAACAGGTCTACAGCAACTTTGATGCTGGCCATGGGAGTGCGCAGCTCGTGGGAAACCGTGCTGAGAAAGTCGTCTTTGAGGGCGTTGAGTTTTTGGAGTTCTTTGACCTGAGATTGAGCCGCCCGAAAGAGTCGCGACTGGCGGATGGCGATCGCACACTGGTCTGCAACCTGTTGTGCAAGCTGCACTTCCATGTCACTGAAGTGCTGGTCGGCAAGTCGAAACAACCAGAGATCACCCAAAATAGACTGATTATCACGGATGGGGCACGCCAAAATAGCACTGGTTGGCCAAGTCGGCATCGAAGAGCGAGCGTGCGGTTCACAAAACTGAAGACACTCTCCGGCTTTGAGCTGAGGCATTAAGTCATCAAAGTCAGCTAGGGCGCTGACACGCCCCTGCAAGAAAGGAGGCTCGTCGGTGGTTTCGTAGCAAATGGCAGACCTGCCTTCCGCTTCGTGATAGACAGCGTAGTTGCAGCGCATGCCCCCCAGCGTCACTTTTAGAGCCTCGACCGCAGCAGCGATAATCTGCTCTTCATCGAGGCTATCGCGAATGTTGGTTGTGATTCTTCTCAGGAGACTTTCAAAGTTGAGCAGCTCAGAAATTTGCTGGGTTCGCTGCTCGACCTGAGATTCTAGATTTTCGTTGAGATTAAGTAGCTGGGCGTAAAGTTCAGCCTGCTGAATGGCGATCGCCAATTCATCGCTAATTTGCCTCATCAGTTCGGTTTCTGACGCGTTCCAGTCCCTTGGCTCCGAACAGTGGTGAGCAATAAACAATCCCCATAGAGTCGGCCCCACGACAGGAACCTGGACATTTTTCATGATGGGAATGACGAGCGACGATCTGACATTGCACTGTTCTAAAAGTTCGCGATAGCACGGGGCTAACTCTGCGGTTTCAACATCGGCGATCGCCGATGTTTTTCCCTGCAAATAAAGGGTGGCCGTGTTGCCATTAAAGCAAGGGTCATAAATCACTTGGTGGAGCATCGACCATTCAGATGCTGCAACAGACTCGTGATTGACAATGCCGCTACCGTCGGGGAGAAACTGGTAGATGATGACCCGATCAACATCCAATAGCTCGCGCAACTCTTGAACAGCCGTGCTCAAAATAGAGTTGAGATTGAGGGTTTGGCGAATGCGCCGGAGCACGAGGCGAGCCACCTGCTCTTGTTGGGTCTGACGCGTGAGTCGATTTTCAAACTTGCGCTGTTGAGCAATGCTGTAAAACTGACAAACGGTATAAAGCTGGAGCTGCTGTTCTCTCTTTTGGAGCTGAGCTTCGACATCTTTGCGATCGCTGACATCGACATCAATGCCTCGGTACCCCTGAAATGTTCCAGCCGTATCGAAGATGGGCAACGCTGAAGTCTCTAAGGTGACAGGGTATCCGTTTTTATGAATCAGTGTGTTTTCAAATCGAATCAGAGGGCGAGGATGCTGAGTCGTTTCGTGAATCAGCAGAGCCACTCGTTTAGCTTCATCGTCAGTCATGAAGTCGGTGGGCTTGCGTCCGACCATTTCTTCGGGGGCATATCCTAAAACAGAACCCACTTGGGGACTGAGGTAGGTGAACACTGCATCAATATCTTCTTCCCATAAAATGTATTGGGTGGCCGACAATAGCGTGTAAAACCAAGGGGCAGTCGTATATTTTGTAGCGGGTAACTCAAAGTCGGTGAGTGACTGCGCCAGAGTTTGAACCTTGTCATACTTTGCACCGCTAATGGAGTGGCGGTCTGCATCACCACGTGCAGAATCAAACGCTGTCGTTTCCGTGGGGTTGGGTCGATCTCCAGAGGCGATCGAAAACTGGCTGTTAAGAGCGTTTTCAGAACATTCTCTAGATTCAACGTCAGGGTGTTGAAGGGTAGCAACCTGCTGCTTCAGATCAGCGTTTTGGATGGCGATCGCCACCATGACCAGCACCGGGTCGAGTCGAGTTCGAAAACTTTCTGGCAGCGGCTCCGCAGCGGCTCGACTCAGCGCCAGCAATCCCACCACTCGCTCACCAAGGGCAATGGGCAAAATATCCCAGCAAGAGTCTGACAGTTGACTACAGCATTGTTGCAACACCGACTGCAAGGCATCAGCAAAAGAGGCGATCGCCATCCCAGACGTAAGCTGTAGATAGTTAAGGGATGCGAGTGCCTTCTGTGCTTCAGGTTCCTGCTCGATTGTGCGTAAGAGAGGGGCGATCGCAGGTGGCGTGGGCGATCGTGTCTCACGTGTATCAAAAGATTTCTGGCCTGCACCGTTTTGCGGCTGAACGTGAAGCCATTGCGATTGTCTGTCTTTCCTGGTTCCCAATCGTTCTGGCCCGGTTCCCAATCGTTCTGGCTCACCCTGCAATATATACAGGTGGGTTTCGCCGAATGCGTCTCGCAGACTGCCTCGCAGACTGTCAAAGAGACTCAAATCAGCATGAAGACCATCAGCCGTCACTTGAAAAACGGTATCCAGCGCTGCGTTTTTATGAATTAAGGAAGCTAAGGTTGCTGCCAGAGAAGCAGGCGAATTGAAGGTAGACATAGCCTAAAGAGTCTTAATTTGAAGAAGCCTGGGGACAGCAAGATTTATATTCAGTATGTCTAGTGTGTATTGAATTTTGCCTAGAGATAAATACTTAATCAATCCTTAAGCAAGCTGAGAGAACGATCCGTTTTGCACTTGCTTGGGCTAAGGGCATTGTGCCGTATCAAGAGTCACGATGTTGGCGCTCAATGCAGGTTTACGGATTGAGCATGGTTTAATGTGGCCTAGAGTCTGTCGATCTGAGATTTTGGGTTGGCACGAGTGATGAATTTGATGTGTGTTGTCATTGCATCGAGCTGTATTGAGTTGCTGTACTCATTTGCTGTACTGGATTGCTGTATTGAGTTGACGTTAACCTGAGGTAGTTTCATGGCAGAAGTGTTTCCGGTGATGGGTTTATCCGCTGCGATCGAGCAGCGGCGTGCGGCGCGTTCTTTCAGCGGTGAACCGATTCCGTCTGATACCCTGTCGGAGATTTTTCGTCTAGGGCTGCGATCGCCCTCTGGCTTCAACCTCCAGCCGTGGCGCTTTGTGGTTGTGCGGGATGCGGCGAAGAAGCAAGTCTTGCAGGAATGTGCCTTTGGTCAGAAGCAGGTGGCCGAAGCGCCTGTGTCGTTGATTTGCTGTGGCGATCGCCGCGTTGGAGAAAGCGACTATATCGAGTCGGTGATTCAGCTTGGGAAAGATCTGGGAGCCGTCAACGACGCTTATGCTGACGTGATGCGCTCAGCGATTCCCTCTACGCTAGAAAACAAACCCTCCTTTGGCAGTCTCGAAGCCTGGACAAACCGCCATACGATGCTCGCGGTGGCGCATCTGATGATTGTGGCGAAAAGCTTTGGAGTCGATAGCTGCCCCATGGAGGGTTTCTCAACGGCTAAGGTGAAAGAAGCGTTCAACATTCCCGACGAGGTAGACGTGTGCTGCTTGCTGCCCATGGGCTACGCCAAAGATCCCATCAAAGAATTTGGCGGTCGCTTTGGCACCGATAAAGTCTGCTTTGGCGACAGCTACGGAGAACCCTTCCAACTCTAAGCCTTACAGATGCAAGCACTGCTCGAATTTAGAAGAGTTCGAGCCATGCTTCCCTGAATCCCCAATCCAAAATCCAAAATCCAAAATCGACACATGCACCCCCTAGCCCGACGACTTCACCCCGGCGAAGATCTGCGGCGATCGCTCCAGCTTTGGATGAAAGAAGAGGCGATCGCCGCAGGCTGGGTGATGTCGGGCATGGGGAGTCTGCGGCAAGCTGCAATTCGGTTTGCTCATCAGCCGAATCCGACGGTGCTGAAGGGATATTTCGAGATTCTTAGCCTCAGCGGTACGGTTTCTCAATATGGCCTGCACCTGCATGGGGCGATCGCCAACGACCGAGGCGAAGTGTTGGGCGGCCACATTTGCGAGGGCTGCCTCATTTATACGACGGTAGAACTGGTGATTGGAGTGACGGATCAGCTTCGCTTTACGCGACAGCCCGATCCTCAAACAGGTTTTTTGGAATTGCAGATTGATCCCTCAGCTGATCCATGCCCATAAATCTGATTAGGATAGGAAGGGGCGATCGCCATTGAATAAGGCATCCTAGGGTGTTCATGTAGACATCATTGCTTGATCTATGAACCTCGTAGGAACCTAGTCTGGACGGATCGGCTCATAGAAACTATCTCTTGCATCCAAGAGTTGCTTCATCCAAGAGTTGCTCCATCCAAGAATTATAATGACTGCTCCGTCTATGTCACCGCTGCCTTCATATAGGTCTTCTATGTCTTCTCCGGTTGTGAATTGTGACTGTTGCGTGCCCTCGCAATCTCCTCATCAGGCCAATCTTCACTCCGATCAAGACGGTGAGCATTTGCACCCCGTTCAAAATAAGAGTCGGCGGTTAGGGATAGCGCTGGTGCTTGTGTTGGCTGCTGCATTGCTGGAATGTGTAGCGGGCGTGATGAGCCATAGTCTTTCCCTGGTGGCAGAGTCGGGGCACATGGTCGCCGATGGTGTTGCCCTGGGGTTGGCTCTCGTTGCGGCATGGATGGCGCGATCGCCCTCGACTGATGCGGCTCCCTTTGGCTACCGCCGGGTCGAAATTTTGGCGGCACTGGTCAACGGGGTGGGGTTGCTGGGGGTGTCGGTGTGGCTGGGCTGGGAGGCGATCGCCCACCTGATTCATGGGCCTGAAGAAATTCTCAGTTTGCCGATGCTGATTGCGGCGCTGGTCGGGCTGGGCGTCAACAGCATCAATGCGTCTCTGCTCCATGGCCATAGCCACCAAGACTTGAATATGCGCGGGGCGTTTTTGCACATGATTGCCGATGTGGTAAGCGCCGTGGGAGTGCTGCTGGCGGCGATCGCCATTTCTCTGTGGCACTGGCTCTGGGCAGATGGTCTGGTGAGTCTGGGCGTAGCGGTGTTGATTGGCAGCAGTGCCGTGCCGTTTATTCATCAGAGTCTGTCGATTTTGCTGGAACTGACGCCTTCCCAGATCGATGTCGATGCTATTCGCACAGAAATATTGGCTCGTCCGGGAGTGCAAAACGTTGACGGACTGAAGGTGTGGGCGATCGCCCCAGGTCATCTAATGCTGGTTGCACGGATTCAGGTCGATAGCGAAGACGGCAAAATCCGCGATTGGCTTTTGCACGACTTGACGCAACAGCTCCAAACGCGCTGGGGCATTCATGAACCGATTCTGCAAGTTGAAAGTCATGGGGCAGTTTCGTTGATGGCTCCACTCTCTTCAGCGGAACTTTCTTCAGCGGAACTGACTTTAGCCGATAGCAGTGCTGGATTTACGGAAGGTTCAGATGTGGTGCGAGGAAGGCGATCGCCCCTGACGCTTTCCGTTCCTGCTAGCCTGAATGCCTTGATCTCGAAAGATTAGAGTGTGGAGTTACGGCTATATGTCACGGCACAAAAGACTTGCTAATGTAAACATTTGCAAATAGAGCATTTACCGCCACAATGGGAGAGAACCCTGTGTCTTCATCGTTATGAAACGCCAAACCGTCTCCAGTGGAACGCCCTGGGAAGAAAAGAATGCCTACTCGCGGGTTGTGAAGGTGGGGCCATTGGTTTATGTGTCGGGGACGACCGCCTCTGACGAGACAGGCACCATTCATCATCCCGACGATCCCTATCAGCAGACCGCTTACATTCTCAGAAAAATTGAGACTGCCCTCAAATCTGTGGGAGCTGAGCTGGCTCATGTGGTGCGATCGACGGTGTACTTGACCGATATCAACGATTTTGAGCAGGTTGCCAAAGCCCATAAAGAATGTTTTGACGCGATTCGTCCGGCGAATACGCTGGTGGAGGTGAGCCGTCTGGCTGTACCAGAGATGCGGGTTGAGATTGCGGTAGATGCGGTGATAGACGGCACGACAGAAGGATCTCTCAATGGCTGAAACATACGATTGGATTGTGGTCGGCAACGGCATCACAGGCGCGGCGGTGAGCTATGAGTTGGCGAAGACAGGGCAGACGGTGCTGCTGGTCGAGCGTCATCAGCCACTCCAAGGGGCGACTCGCTACAGCTACGGCGGCGTTGCTTACTGGTCAGCGACGACGCCTCTTTCGTTCCAGCTCTGTCAAGACAGCCATGTGCTCTATCCCAGACTGGGCGAGGAATTGGGCTCCGACTTTGGGTTTCATGAGATCGATCTGCTCTTGACCGTCAGCCCAGAACAAGACCCCGAGGCGGTGAGCCAAAAGTATATGAACTGCCTCACCCCCCCTCAGCCAATCTCTACAAAAGAAGCCTGTGAGCTGGAGCCGTTGCTTAATCCCGAGGCTGTTGGCGGAGCCTTGACCGTCAAACATGGTCAGGTTGATCCGGAGGCCATGGTCGCGGCGTACAACCACGCCTTTCAGCACGCAGGCGGCAAGATCCAGATCGCCACAGTGACGGGATTGGAGCGGGTGGGCGATCGCATCACCGGAGTCACCACCGATCAGGGAACCTTGACGGCTGAAAAAGTCTTGCTCAGCACTGGCGGCCTGACGCGATCGCTCCTAGCTCAAGAAGGAATTGCTGTGCGCCAATATTTCACCCAGGCTGATCTGGTTGAAACACCGCCCCTCGACGATGTGAAATTGCGGACGCTGATCATGCCTGCCGATACCCAGCGGTTTGACCTAGAGGCCGAAGCGGGGAATCCCGAACTTGATTCGCACTGGGACGAAATGGGCAGAGAAATCGTGCCGCCAATTCTCGATGTGGGGGTGGTGCAGTTGCCCGATGGTCGCCTTCGCATTGGTCAGGTCAGCCGTGCCCTCACCGATCCTCATGCCACCATCGACGCGGCCCAGAGCGAGTTCGAAATGCGCCAAGGTATCGAGCGACTGATTCCAAGTCTGCGTAATGTAGCGGGGCAATGGCATGGGTGTCTGGTGGCGTTTAGTGGCGATCGACTCCCTCTCATTGGCCCGTTTGCCAAAACAGAAGGGCTGTGGATTTTTTCGGGCTTCAGCAATCCGTTCGCGATTCTGCCGCCTCTAGCAAGACGGTTTGCGACCTACACGGCTGGCGGCGAAGATGACATTATTCCTACCCTGGCTCCCGATCGCCCAGGTTTAACCGCATGGCAATAGTCGAATAGCCTGATCACCGTTTAGAACGAGGGATTAGAACGAAGAAAGAGCTTGAAAAATTTGATGGGTTTGAAGCTGTAGCCCTGGAAAAGTGGGTGACATGACCGCTTCTCCTTCCCGAAACTGCGCCAACTGATATTCGCCGTCGATGAGCGTACAAACGGTAACAGTGGGCTGTTTGGGAGAGCCGATATGGCGAACGGCACCGAGAGCGTTGTAATCCACGATCCAATATTCAGCAATTCCCATTTCTTCGTAGTCATTGAGCTTGATGCCATAGTCTACTCGCCAGTTTGTGCTGACCACTTCGATCGCGAGCTTCACGGATTGTCCGTTGAGAATGGCGGATGATTTTTCCCAGAGTGGCTCTTTAGAAATCTGCTCGATATCTACAACCGCAACATCAGGAACATAGCCAGATTGCTCCCGTTCGGGCTTGATCACACAGGTTTTAGGAACGAAATAGGGGAGAGCGTTGTTTTCAATCTGAACGAACAGTTTTCCTGAGAGAAATCCTGATATCTGCTCATGCCTTCCGACTGGACGCAACTCAATGACCTCGCCCCGAATTAATTCATATTGCCTACCGCTCTCTGGATACAGCTCCAGAAATTCTTCAAACGATAAGGAATGGTGTTTTGCTTGAACCATATCTTTGCCTCTGCAAGGATGACTCTAGTCTAGTGACTTCGAGGCGAGTTTTATACGAAGCTTATGGATTATGTGTAGCGGAATCACACTCACTTGCTTGTGCGATCGCCCTCTAATCGCCTTCTACGCAACAACCTGCGCCAGCACATCTGAGGAGTTCACCACGTGCATCCCAGCCTCAGCAAAGCGCTGAAACGCCGCGTCGGCCTGATCGGTGAAGTCCACCACGCCAGGGACGACCACGGGAGAGGTGCAGTCTTCCAGCAAGTACACTTTCTCAGCCAGCTTCGGGTCTTTGGCCTGAATTTCGCTGAGCAGATCATCAATCGTCCAGGCGACGCAGTGGCTTTTGGCCTGTCCTGCAATGATTACCGAGTCAAAGTTCAACAGCTTTTCGATGAAGCGAGAGTTCTTTTCAGCGATGGGGCGATCGCTCTCATCTTCCATCACTTCGGGCTTCAAGACTGAGTAGTTTTCGGTGAGAGGATTGCCGCCCTTGATTTCAAAGTGGGTCTGGCTTTTGCGGGCGATCGCATGGAAAAAACAGGCTTCTTCAACCGCAGAGACGAGGGCATGGCCGATGCCTCCCAACATGGAGTGATAGGGCCAAATAGTGAGGGGATATTTGCTGTCGAGGGTGAGCTTGCGGACGTAGTGGGCGGCGTAGCGTTGCAGGTCTTCGTGGTTGCCATTGGCGATCGCCGGAGCAATAGCCGGATTGACTTTCCACTGACCTTGCTCGACATCGTCATGAGAAATCATCGCCATCGGCGGCGGATTGTTGCCGTCTACATCAACCCAAAAGAAGGGATGGAAGATTTGCATGACGGTGTGAGTATCCATCGTCGGGGCGATTTCGGTGATTAGCCCCAGGTTGCGATAGATAAATTCGCACAGACGCACGTTGTCTTCTACCGCACCCATGCCCGATCGCCCGCCCACAAACAGCTCATGATCAGGAATGCAGAAGGTGTTTTGCACGTCGATCAGCAGCAAGCAAACACGAGCCTTGTCTTCGGCAGAAGGAGCAATGCCGTGATGGGTGGCCCAGTTGGCCGCATCTTCAGCCCTCTGTTGATAGGGAACACGCCACACTTCACCGACGGTTGCAGGGTCAAAGTGAGCAGGAATCGGAAGCTGGGTGGTGGTTGTCACAGAGTTCTCCTTCATTTTCTAAGAGGTCGCTTCACGGGCTGATTTTGGTGCTGAGATTCAGAGAGCGCGCGCCTAATGGATGTGTTTGAGCATCAAAAAACAACAATGTTTTCTTAGGAAGCTTTTTTGCTAAATCATATCTACGCGCCACAACATCATCATCACTAGTTCCTCGCCTTATAGAAACAGCGATGATGCTAGATTTACTTCTCCGAATAGCCTCAATGAGGTGTTTGTCAGAATCTCCAAGTGAATGACCAAAAACAATCAGACCACCTTCATGGTTGGAAAATTCACTATAGGCAAAAGATAAGTATTCAGATTTATATATTGACTTTAATTTATCATCGGAGCTTCCTTCAGAAACAAATAGAGGTGTTATGCCACGCTTGATATTCCAAAGTGTTTCAAATCTGTCTAAAATGTTCCGACCAGATCCTCCATAATTGATTTTCCTAATCCGCTCACTGCTATCGGAGTATTCATGCTCTTCAGATATTCCAAAATCTTGAGCATAGCCGCGTTCTTTATATAAATGGATGGCTCCGTGTAGATAGAGCACACGAGTATCACCTTGTTTAGAACTCCAAGGCTGGGTGTTTAGAATACTAAAATAGTTATCTTGATTTGATTCCGGGTTCCAAAAGTAATCAAAAAATCCGTTCTTGTCATTATCTGAGAAAAGTGCCCAATACAGAAGCAAGTCGTAGTTTGTAGAATAAACAAAGTTATATTCTAAAATCTCTTCTTTTATACTTGACAATACTGACGTATTGATATACTCCCACGGTATATGAACCAGGGTAAGCGCAAGAAAAGCATCAAGGAATTGTGCTAAGTTGCCAGACCAGCGGCAAGGACAGTGAGCATGTAGTCAGGACTCATTGAAGCTCGCTTCGCCTTTTGTTTAAGACTGCGCCGTT
>JBARXP010000238.1:0-2482 GCA_049647405.1 Elainellaceae cyanobacterium
GTTCAGGACCTGGACGCTGATCCGAGGTCCCTGCCCCAGAATTTCCTCCGCCCTCTCAGCCTTTGGACCATCGTCGAGCAGGTAGAGCACAACATTCGTGTCTGCGAATTCAGCGCTCATGCGCGACGTCGCGGCTTAGACGCGCGTCCTTGGGCAGTTTTCCGCGAAACCGCCTTAGCCCTTGTAGAACTTCATCGGCACGAGGATGGCGTCTCACAAGAATGGTTCCATCGTCCTTTACCAGGTCGACCTGATCGCCTTCCTTTAAGCCAAGTTCCCTCACAAGATCCGCGGGTAGCCGGACGGCAAGGGAGTTTCCCCATTTGGCAACTTGCATCTTGTCCTCTCAGGCATAGATAAACATCCATCAATGTATATCCAGAACTGCCAAAAGGCAAGCTTTGGTGCGCTCAAAAGCCATGATGGAGCCCTCCGAAAAGAGTTCTGCCCTGTCCCTTTTCGTGAGATGCGGTGCGTTACACCATGCAGCAGGAAGCCTAACAGCCTTGTGTTCGGTGGGGGCTCGTCCACTAGATGTGGAAAAACCTTGCGCGAATCCGACTCTTGCGCCAATAGTCACGGAAGCGAGGCAAAAAACGTCAATTTCCGTGAACACGCCAAAGACGCGATGTCTCGGAAGCGAGAGGCAGATGGATAATACCTTTGTGCATGAGGATCTCAACGCGGTGATCCGCCAGCATTCGGAATGGCTGGCCAACCAGTTGCATTCGCAACGTGAGAGCCTGCTTCCACCCGATGCCGAGAAGACCATGCGCAAATTCACCTCTGGTGAGGCTGCGGCGCTGCTCGGAGTCAACGATTCCTATCTTCGCAAACTCAATCTAGATGGCAAAGGGCCTTCTCCCGAGCTGACCGCCGGCAACCGTCGTCTTTACTCGGCGCAGGACATCCAGGCGCTGCGTGTGCTCCTTGAAAAAACCGCTCGCAAGCCGGGTGATTACGTTCCCGGACGACGACAGGGTGATCATCTTCAGGTCATCGGCGTGATGAATTTCAAGGGCGGCTCCGGAAAAACAACAACCTCTGCCCATCTTGCCCAACGGCTTGCCCTGCGCGGATATCGTGTGTTGGGCATTGATCTTGACCCACAAGCTTCCTTCACCGCGCTGCACGGCGTTCAGCCGGAATTGGACCTCGAAGATGGTGGCACTCTCTACGATGCGATCCGCTATGAGGACCCGGAGCCGATCCGGTCGGTCATCCGCAAGACCTATATCCCCAATTTGGACCTGATCCCCGGAAACCTCGAACTGATGGAGTTCGAGCACGATACCCCGCGCGCGCTGGCGCAGGGCAATGCAGGACTTTTCTTCTTCCGCGTCAAGGAGGCGTTGGCCCAGGTCGACGAGGACTACGATGTGGTCGTCATTGATTGCCCACCGCAGCTAGGATTTCTGACCATGTCCGCACTGTCCGCGGCCACGGGCGTTTTGGTGACGATCCACCCGGAAATGCTCGATGTGATGTCCATGTCGCAGTTCCTTCGCATGACAGCCGACCTCATGGACGTGATCGCTGAGAGCGGCGCCGACATGTCTCATGACTGGATGCGCTATGTTTTGACCCGCTACGAGCCGCAGGATGCGCCGCAGAACCGCATCGTGGCTTTCCTGCGAACAATGTACGGCGAAGCCGTGCTGAATTCGCCCATGTTGAAGTCTACAGCCATCTCCGATGCAGGTCTAACCAAGCAGACGCTCTACGAAGTGGAACGCAGCGCGTTCACCCGTTCCACCTATGATCGCGCACTCGAGAGCTTGAACACGCTGAATGACGAGATCGCCGACCTGATCCAGAAGACTTGGGGGCGCCTATGAGCAGCAGCAAGAAGAAACGGATGTCCATGCTCGACAGTCTCGCGTCGGCCGGAGCTCCCTCCCCTGCCCCGCAGTCCAGCGCCGTCACGCCAATGATGAGCTCTAACCGCGCCCTACGATCCGCGCGCGATGCTGTCGATGGCCATCACGTTTGGGAGCTGGATCCGACGAACATCGTGGATGACCGCATGGAGGATCGCCTCGACCCGGCGGATGTGCTGGACCTGCGCGATGCGATCGAGGCGAACGGTCAAACCGTTCCGATCCTTGTGCGCCGCGTCCCCGATGACCCCGACCGCTACCTGCTGGTATATGGACGTAGGCGGTTGGAGGCGATACGCCAGTCCGACAAGGTGACCAAGATCCGCGCTCTCGTCGCCAATCTGGATGATGACAGCGCTTTGCGCGCGCAGATTTCCGAGAATATGGGTCGACGTGATCTGTCCTACATTGAGAAGGCGCTTTTCGCCAAGGATCTCGTGGCATCCGGCTTCGGAACACAATCACAGGTTGCAGAAATCTTGACCGTCACGAAATCTGCGGTCTCCATGGCCATTGCCATCGTAGACATCGTCGGCTCTGATTTAGTTCGCGCCATCGGGCCGGCCCACGGCATCGGTCGGCCTCGCTGGGACGCTCTGGGC
>JBARXP010000239.1:0-10676 GCA_049647405.1 Elainellaceae cyanobacterium
AACCGTTCTGCGGCGCTTTTTATCCCGCTCGACCATACTTTTCTTAGCCATGAAGCCTTGTTCAGTTTCCTTACTTATTTACACAGCATTTCTTATGATAACCAATTTATTAATAGATGAGAAGAGGGTCGCAATTATTCGATACCTGTTTTAACCGCCATCTATTCTTCGAAGGGTTCATCATAGAGTCGAGTACTTGAATGATAGGAGGGTCGGTGAGTCTGAGAACAACCCTCGAAACCAGGTCTCTGCTCGTCAATCAAGTGCTAGCGAATTAAGCGATCGCCAGACGCTGTAAGTTCTCTACTTACAAGCTTGCTGTTGTTATGCGGTCTGAGTCAATGATCGTCGTTTAATATTATGTTGCTTATCGGATGACTCAGCATCTGGATGATATTGAGTGAGAAACCGAACTGTACCAGGAAACTTTGAACTTACGATGCAACCAGAATTTCTAACTCAACACTCGTATTCACAGCGCTGGCGCTCTATTCTTTCGTTTTGCTTAGCCGCTGTCATGCTGTTCGTTGTTGGCTGTAGCTCAGGCCAACCAGCTCCTCCTCCAGTCTATTCTCCTGAACAAGTAGACTTGATTGAGCAATATACGTCTGATCTCAACGGGTTCAGATCGCGTATTGACGAATTGCCTGAGCTTGTTGCCAGCCAAGAATGGGCTGATGTTGAAAATCTCATTCACGGCCCTTTGGGTGAATTGCGGTTCACGATGCTCAACCTTGCGCGCAATTTGCCTCCTGAATTAGAGTCTGAAGCGCGATCGCTCTCCAAAGATGTGTTCAAAACCCTTGTGAAAATTGATGCTTCAGCTGAGGCCCGAAGTAAGCCCAAAGCCATAGAGGGCTACAACGAATTGGTGCAAAAATATGAAGAGTTTCTTCAGCTCACCCCTTCTGATGGAGTCACGTCTTGACCTAAGACTGAATGTGCTAAATACATTGGCGTAATTCACATTGGCGTAATTCAACCCAGATTTGCAATCCCGTACTGCAAGCGACGTAGGATTGCAAACCTGGTTTTATTTTGAATTGTGACCACTGATTGAAGACCTGACTTTAAGACTTGAATCTTAAAACCTGAATATTCTGTCTTTAACGATGCCGGGTTGCAGAGGCATAATTGTTCTAAGCTGCTGCGACACGGCCTATCCTTGCCTACCTATCTCTGCCTCTAATCAGATCTCGACCTATGGCTAGAATGGAGCTAGGCAAGTCGCTTGAAGCACGGCTGTCAACGCTGTCTACCCAGTCATTTCGGCAATTTGTATGACAAAACTGATTGATATCAACGTGACCATCAAGAGTTCAATTCTCTTCGCCCTAGGTTTTGTTATTACTGGGTTTGTCTCTAAGTATGCGATCGCCCTAGGCTTTTTAGGCGGAGTTGTCGCAGGGTTTATTGCCAAAGGGTGGCAAACAAAAGAGCTGCCTCAATCGGGCAGTGCGGCTGACGTTGATTTGATTGGTTCTGTCAAAAAAATTCGTGAGCGCTTTGTCCGGCTTGGAGCCGATGGCAAGCCAACAGAGGATGAAGGTGATGATGATTCATCTGATGCTGAAAATGATTTTTCTGCGTTGAAGAAAACCAAAACAAAACCTGAGATGGGTTGGTTTGGCATCAAGTACATTCGCAAATCGCGACGATGAGAAGACGAACGAAGACTTTTAGCTATTGCAGAAGAGGGAGTAGCAGAGTCACGAAATAGAACACCAAAGGCGATGTAAACACATAGCTGTCTGTGCGATCGAGAATGCCACCATGTCCTGGAATTAATTTACCAGAGTCTTTAACGCCGACATCTCGTTTCATCATAGACTCGGTCAGATCTCCCAGCAGACTGGCAATACCAATCATTAACCCGAGAGCCATGCCCGACAGAGGCCATGCAGGCCACTCTAGGTACCATGCTCCTAAAACAGCCACTCCGATGCTTGCAGATACTCCAAACACAGCACCTTCAACCGTTTTCTTAGGGCTAATGGCTGACAAACGAGTTTTGCCAAACATCTTGCCAAAGATATATGCCCCAATGTCTGCGGCCCAAATACAGCCAAAGGCAAGCAGCGTAAGAACCAAGCCGTCTGGCATTGATTTGAGATCTAGGGACGTAGGGAAATAGCCACCCAGCGGTAAATTTGCAACTTCTGCCGAGCCTAGACCGCGTAACCGCACCCAATAGCTAGGTAAATAGCCGCCATAAAATAGCCCTAAAATTGATGCTGCAATGTCAGCAATCGTGGCAATTTTGGGCTGAAACAGGAGGTAAAAGCAGATGAAAGTCCCGGCTACGGGCAAAATTGCGTCTGCAATGCTAGAGGAGAGCGTGGAGATCACTAAAAAAATTTGGCTCACAACAAGGGTTGTGCGAGCGGCTGGCTCAATTCCTTTCGCCTGAACCAGTTGAAAATACTCCTGCTGACCCAGGAAGACAATGATGCAAAAAAGAACCGTGAAATACCACCCTCCCAAGCAAATCATTCCTAGGGCGATGGCGATCGCAACAATAGCGCTAATAACCCGTGGTGCAGACATAAAACTTGCGACATTTAAGGATTAACTTTGAGTTAAGTAAAACACGGGTTTTCCTTAACTAACTTATAACAATCCTATCCGAAATACTTGAGTTTCGCGGTAGAGAGAGATTCACGCTCTAGGGCGATCGCTCGCCCTCTTCTGGTTGAGCGGGTGACAGCATTTCAACCAGGTGAATAAATTCTCGCTCGAAGCCCACCTGAGCCCGGTTTGTGCGGCCACCGAGATAGAGGCGATCGCCCTGCTGCAAGGCCCAAATCTGTGAGTGAGAGACATAGCTCATCACCACGCCTAGCATGAGCAACCCAAACCCCGTATAGACCAGGGGAATGCCGGGATCAGCTTTGATTTGAAGCCCTGTGCTGCCCACTAGCTCATCCAGCATCAGTTGCACTCCATTTACCTCAACGCCCATGCCTTCGCGCATGGTGCCGACGAGATTCCCCGTTGTGTCGTAGACCAGCACCGTTCCCTGAAGATCTTTCGCTACGACTGCCACACCGTCACTCATATCAGGTTTTGTCGGAATCCATGTGCCCCAAATGCGTCCACCTTCTGTGGGCAACTGAACCATCGGCAACTGCAAAATCGGACTGTTGTTGACATGGACGCGGGCAGCGGCGATCGCCCAATCAGCCTGATAAAACGTCACTCCCTCGTGACGCAGCGGCTCATTGACATGAATGATTTTGTGATCGAGTTCTGCACCGCTCGCATCGACCACCGTCAAATCAGAATAAAACTGGTCAATGGTGCCTTCTGGGGTGTAATCAATCCAAAAGCGGTTGACGCGCACCCCCCAATCTTTAGGAATTTGAGCCTCGGCCCACGGCCCAGCATCAAAAATGTGGCTGACCTGAAACGTTTGCCCTGCGGGAACCATTTCTTGGGCAAAAAAACCTGTCATGGAGCCCAAGATGGCTCCGGCCAAAATCATCAACATGCTGGCGTGAACTACGATTGGCCCGATGCGTCCGGCAATTCCTTTGCGGGCATAGATTTTGTTCTCTTCTCGGAAAAACCGATAGCCGTTCTGTTCCAGGTTTGCCTGAAGATTCTCTAGATCTTGACTTTCTAATTCTGTACTTAGGGCAAGTTTTTGAAATTGACGGGGCTGACTGTAATAAGACCAGCGTCGAGCCGCCTTAAGTGCCGGAAACTGGCGCGTAAACGTGCAGGCTGTGAGGCTAGATCCAAAGAGGATCAGAATTGATAAAAACCACCAGGTTCGGTAAACGTGATCTAAGCCTAAGGTCAAAACCAGCCGCCAGGTTAAGAACCCAAACAGAGCCGGACTGTCAGGATAATTTTGCTGGTAAAACGCGAGCGATTCTCCCTGTTCAATGACCGTCCCTGAAATGCTGAAAACGGCGATCGCCAACAGCAACACAATCGCCAATCGCAGATCGGCCAACAGCGGCAAAAGCTGCTGTTTAAAATATCGACGCAGGGGAGCGAAAAGTGTTGAGAGAAAAGACTGAGGAGAAGATTCGGAGGTCATGAACGTCGCTAATCGTTAGCTGAAGATTATGGGGCTAGAGTATGGGGCTTGGGCTGAGCTTTAGGACAATATTGGGCCAGCAATTCTCAGTTTGGCGAGTTGGCTATCTGGCTACGCTTCCGACCCGCCCGCGAATAAATTGCGGATGTTGTAGCGTAACCATAATGAGAATTGCTGATATTGGGCATCATCGAGTTAAAAAAATCGTGAGGGAACATCATCCGTCCCTCTAGTCATAGGGTGTTACAGCGTCCCGACAGGGATGACCCGCGTCAGCAACGAAAACACGCCAAAGCCTAAGAGCAAAATGCCGCTAGTGGGAGTAATCCAGCCTGACCACTGACGCAGCTCAAGCAGCTTTTTAATCGACGCCGTGAACGTTCCCGCTAGAATCAGGGGCGCAACATAACCCGCCGTGTAAGCCAGCAAGAGAGCACTACCCAACAGCGGATCTTGGGTTGACGCGACCCAGGCCAGTAGAGTTGCCAACACTGGCGTGCTACAGGGAGACGCCACTAACCCAAACGTTAGCCCTAGCAGGTAAGACCGAACACCGCGAGGCCAGCGATCGCCAATCCATTCGGTGTCACCGAGAGAAGGCAGCGGAATCGGCAGCGCTTCCAGCAGATAAAGACCCATGAGAATAGCAATAACGCTCACGACAATGGGCAGCCCAATGCCTACCTGACCGTAAACACGACCCGCGATCGCCGCTACAACTCCCATAATGGCTAGGGTTGTTGCCAGTCCTAGAGCAAACCAAAGAGATTGTGTCGCGGCTTGTCCCCGACCTTTCGACTCGTAACCACCGATGTAGCCGACGGTGATAGGCAACATCGACAGCATACAGGGAGTCAGGCTCGTCAACAGCCCTGCGGCAAAGATGATGCCAACACTAGAAAAACTAAGGTGATTGAGCTGATTCGCCACCACGCTATCTGCAAATTGCTCAAGCTGATAAAGCCACGCTTGAATTTGGGCTGGAATCGAATCAACCATAAGTTTGATTTACGCAATCTCTACAATGAGTACGCTTGAAAAATAATGGAGAAGCAATCGTTTTCTGGCGATCGCGAGCTGAAAGCCCAGATCTGAAGACAGAGATTAATAAAGACAAGCGTCAAATCAGAAATCATAAGACTCAGCTATCCCCTTTTTATATTCTACTGACGATCGCCCTTCGTCTGGGATGTTGTCTTTTGAAGTCGATGAAATGAAGGCGATGAAAAGGGGTCGCCTCTTGACGGAACAGAAATGAGGCGTGTTGACTAGAGCGTGAGTCTTTTTTTAAGCAGATGATTTCGCCGCAGATGTTGCCCCAATCTCAAGTCTGGACTCTTGAGTGATCTGCATCACAAAAATTTACCAAAAAGATCACACCTTTTTCTTGATCTGCATCAGAGGCAAAACCGCAGCTTTCAGGCATTGTTATAAATGTAGAAGCATTCATGTTGGCTTGCCACACAAACTCAAGTATCTTGTGGCGCTGAAGCTGTGCTCAATGTTCGTCTTTATGCTCTGTATAACTTTGCCTCACCATGATTAACCGCATTGTAGAATCAGCGATTCAAAATCAGTGCTTGAGCGTAGCCTCTGAAGGGCTTCTATGCCAGGTTGTACGCAGTCGTACATGTAGCTCAGGCGACCTAAATGCGCTTCAGCACCTGCTGGATGGCATCGAACGAGGTGATATTCTCAGAGAATCCAGAGGTCAAATGGCTGAATGGACTCAGGGAGTTCGAGTTCTTCAAAAGTAATTGTGCTGAGCCAAATTTATAAAAAGTGTCATCATCTCTATGTCTTAGAGCCTGTCTCTTAGTTGCGGCAGGTTTTTTATTGTGCGGTTGATGAGAGCATTGATGAGACCAGTTGAGATTAACCTTTTCTGCCGAACCCATAGCGTTTAATCTGGGTTTTCTCTTTGGAGACAGAATATTGATGCCAGCACCTTGATATCTCAGCGTTTTCAATCTTTGTCCCTGATTTATATGTTAAAGACTTGATTTTCTAAGATCTATCTAGCTATGGGATGAGATACCTAAATTTAATTGCAGCAAAAACAGCTAAGTCGAGATAAGCTTCAGGTTTTGCTGCTTTTTTCTTAGTCCCTTTTTCTCCAGTAGTATGAAACGCCTATCCCTTGCTGGACTTCTGGTAGGTCTGCTGTTGTTGACCGGACTCCTCGCCATCCAAGGGATAGGGTTAGTCGCAGACACACTCAATTCGGCGGGAAGGCAAGTCTTTTGGCTCCCCCTGGTCTACTTAATTCCGATAGCTTGCGCCCTGGCCTCTTGGCTATTTCTGTTTCCGAGCCAACAAGCTCCAACCTTATCTTTCTCAGCGTTTGCAGTTTGGATTAGCTTTTCGATTAACTGGCTGTTGCCTGTGGGGCAAGTTGGCGGAGAAATTGTTAGGGCTCGTATGCTGATCAAGCGTCAATTTGAGCCAGAAATGGCGATCGCCACGGTGATTGGCGATCAGACGCTCCAAGTGGCAACTCAGGCGATCTATGCGCTGCTCGGGTTGGTGCTGTTTATCGATACCCAGGTTGAGCAAACAACAAATTCTCGGATGATTTGGCTAGTATTGCTGGGGTGCGTATTGTTTGGCCTGGTCAGCGGAGGTCTGTATTGGCTTCAACACCAAGGGCTATTTCAACTCTTTGCCCGCATCGCTCGCAAATTTAACCGCTTTGGCATCGTTCGATCTTCCACTCGCCATAATTCACCAGAACCTAGCTCAGAGTCAACTCCAACCTTAGAAGAACAAGCTACTCAGATTGATGCGGCTCTGAAGGCAATGTATCAGCGACGCGATCGCCTGCTCATTGCGACGCTATGGCGATTTGGCTTCCGGCTAACGGCTGCCGCAGAAACCTGGCTATCGCTTTACTTTCTGGGCCACCCCGTAACGGTGGGTGAGGCCATCATTTTAGAAAGCATGGGGCAAGCCATTCGATCCGCAGCCTTTTTGATTCCGGGAGGGCTGGGGGCTCAAGAGGGCGGCATTATGCTGATTGGGGTAGCCCTAGGGATTCCTTCAGATGTGGCTCTCGCTTCTTCGCTGTGTAAGCGCGTTCGTGAACTGACGCTGGGGTTGCCCGGTTTATTGGCATGGCAGATTGACGAAGGGCGACGAATTTTCGGCTCTGTGGATGGCGATCGCCCAAACTCATAGTTATGATTTGAGAACTATTTGTGATCTGCAAACATCAGGCTAAGCCATTTCAAGCCACGAAAACACCCGATCCAGCTGCTCTAATGTGATTAAACCGTACTGCCACAAAATCATCGGTAGCTGAGTCGGGTGTTCAGGATGACGGAGCGCTACTTTGAGCGACTCTTGAGGAATGGAGAGGTCGTCTTCTAAAAACCGAATGAGGTAAAAAAGCTTAGCCGTACTCATAATGGATGACCTGACGCAGGTTCAAAATAGGTTTCTTTAGTCCACAACGCGAACAATGCCTCGCCTTAATCCCTCGTGAATTTGGCTGATCAAGACGTTGTCAGTTTCATTGAGGCCATAAGAAATCAACGACATGAGCAATTGTTGATCGTCGCGAGTAATGCGGCGAGACGCTAAAACTCTGCTAGCCATGGCTTGTAGAATACGTGTGGCTTGATGCATTTGAATGTGCTCCGAAAAAGGGGGACTGACTCAACCAGTGGATGCTACTAATATCCCGTCTTTTTACGGAGGTGTCGGTGACATGAATGAGTATGCTGCGTGATCTTTCGGTTTGCAATTTGTAATCGCCGTCACAAGTTGAAGTCGGGTTTGCTCACAGGCTCATCTCACAATCTGCCCAGGTTGCCTACTCGCACTACAGCACGCCAAGTGACACAACTTTGTGACACAACTTTTGGCAGCAGGTATTTTCGATTGGCTTTATCGCTGATACGGTACAATCACAAGCTAAGCTCTCTGGCACAAGCTAGACGCTCTGGCACAAGCTAGGCGCTCTGGCCAAGTCTAGATGAGCTGCTTCATGACATTCCTCTGATAAGATAATGCAGTGATGTGGATCACGATACGCACAACCCAGTATCGGTGGGAAGCCGAAATGATGGAGCAGATGTTGTCTGCCCATGACATACCAGCCCGAGTCGTCAACCACGGTGCGGCTCCTCACTTTGGCTGTGGTGTTCCGGCTGCGCTACAGGTTCGATCCCAAGACCGATGGACTGCCCTGCTGCTTGTAAGCCCGCTTGAGGACTCGTCCACCGACTCATCAGAATTTTCCTTCTGAATGAGATTGAGAATAGTTGTATGAGGGGGATACGTCGCAGTTATGTCTTTATTCGATTGGTTTGCTAATCGTCGGAAACCCGAGGCAAGCAATGTTGGACAGCATCAGCGAGAGATTGCAGACGGTCTTTGGAGCAAGTGCGAATCTTGTGGGGTGTTGACTTACACCAAAGATTTGCGAGCCAACCTCATGGTGTGTCTAGAATGTGACCATCACCATCGGGTCTATAGCGACGAGCGAATTCAGCAATTAATTGATCCTCAAACCTGGCATCCGACTAACGAAAATTTGTATCCTGTTGATGCTTTGGGCTTTCACGATCGCAAAGCCTACATCGATCGCCTGCGCGACACCCAGGCCAAGACTGGGCTGGTTGATGGCGTTCAGACTGGGCTGGGTCAGCTCGAAGGGTTGCCCGTTGCCTTAGGAGTGATGGACTTTCGCTTCATGGGCGGCAGTATGGGCTCTGTTGTGGGTGAAAAGCTGACGCGCCTGATTGAGCAAGCAACCGACGACCGCTTTCCAGTCATTATTGTTTGTGCATCGGGTGGAGCGCGGATGCAGGAAGGGCTCCTAAGCCTTTCTCAGATGGCAAAAATTTCAGGGGCTCTCGAGCGTCATAGAGAAGCACGACTGCTTTACGTTCCGGTTCTCACTTACCCCACCACCGGAGGGGTGACCGCCAGTTTTGCCATGCTGGGCGATATCATTATCGCAGAACCTAAGGCGACGATTGGTTTTGCAGGGCGTCGGGTGGTCGAGCAGACCCTCCGCGAAAAACTGCCTGACGACTTCCAGACCTCCGAATATTTGCTCAATCACGGTTTTGTTGACATTATCGTGTCGAGAACGCAGCTTAAACAGACTCTAGCCCAGCTCATTTGTCTGCATCAGCCCCATGTTCACACGCCCCACTTTGTGAATATTCCAGAGCCTTTCTCTGTACAGACTCATCAGTAGGTTGCTTGATTCGTTATTCTGAACTTTCTCTGTTCTGAAAATAGCGTTTACAATCAAATCAGCAGTGGCGTACGCCTGTTCGCCACTGCTGGTTTGTGGCATTGCAGCATCAGTCATTCAGCAGTATGCGAATTCTTTCTGTCACCCTCAAGAACTTCAAGGCTCACGGCGATCGCCACTACACCTTCGAACTTGGAACAAACGTCATCTGTGGAGAAAACGGTGCGGGCAAAACCAGTATCTTAGAGGCGATCGCCTGGACTATATTTAACTACCGGGGCGACTACCGCAAAGAAGATCTGATTCGCAATGGAGCCGCCAGTGCCCAGGCGACCGTGAGCTTTGTGTCTAGCCATGATGAGCGCACGTACGATGTGCAGCGCTGCACCAGCAAAGGCTACGCTCTCTACGATCCGCAGCTTAATCAGCGACTCCCTTACACCCGCATCGATGACGAGGTGATGCCGTGGCTGCGACAGCACTTGGGTGTGGCTCCTGGCACCAACTTGGCACGACTATTTTCAAATACCATTGGTGTTCCCCAGGGCACATTTGCCGCTGACTTTTTGCAGACGGGAGAGAAGCGGAAGCAGGTCTTTGACACGATTCTCAAAGTCGAGGAGTTTAAGCAGGTCTATACAGGACTCAATAGCCTCCGAAAATATAGCGAAGGGCAGGTCGAGACGCTGAAGCGAGAGGTCGCGCACTATGAAGAAACTCTGGTGGAACAAGCTCCTCTGCAACAGACGAGAGACCAATTGGTGCAGGCCATTCACCAAGACGAAACCAGGCTCCATCAGCTAGAGCAAACTCTGGCAGCTCTGCAAGCAGAGAAAGACCGACTGAGCCAGCAAGCTCAGCACGTCCAGTCTTTAGAGGGGGATCTGAAGCAGACGCAGATGCAGCAGGTGGCTAAACAACAAGAAATTGTAGCTCAAAAACAGGCGCTCGATCAGGCTCAGCAGGCGGTTCAGCGTTGTGAAGCCAATCGCGAAGGGCACGATGTCTATCTCCGCATTGAGGCCAGCCTGACGACTCTAGAGCAGCAGGTAAAGCAGCGGCGCACTCTGATGCAGCGTCGAGATACGCAACAACAGGAGCGATCGCAGCTCGATATCAGTCTGGCAAAGCTTATGTCAAAGCTAGAGGAAATGACGCAAACGGCTACAGCCGTGGAGACCTTAACGCCGCTGGTGCAACAGCAGGATCAGCTAGAGCAGCGGCAAAAAGAGATGCAGCAAGCGCTCCAGACCCAGAAACAGCGCCAAGTCGAACGGGAGGGGCTAGAGCGCCAGGTCGAAGATCGCCGCACCGAGTGGTTTCACCTCTCCCAAGACATCAAGCGAATTCAAGCATTCGAGGCGACGGTGGCCGAGATTCCGACGTTGGAACAACAGCGCGATCGCCTCCAATCTCAGC
>JBARXP010000240.1:0-16039 GCA_049647405.1 Elainellaceae cyanobacterium
ACCTACCGCTTAGGAGGCGGTTGCTCTATCCTGCTGAGCTACAACCCCAAGAATCACTGAAATAATAACAGGTTGATGTAGTCAACGTCTGCCCAGGCTGATGGATAGAGCCTAGAGCCAAAAGTCAATGAAAGGCATAACGGTAGGGCGCACAAGGGTGCGCCCATGTCCTCACAACTTGCTAGCGGTATGGCCTAGCTTTCACGGGCTTAACTTTCATGAACCCAGTAAGGCCGCTTAGGCGATCGCCTCGATGGGGCAGCAAGGCGAACAATTTTTTTCACGAGCCAAGGGGCAAGGCGATCGCCCCATAATGCCAAGTGCCCTTGCCAGCCCACCACGATTTCGGGATCGTCGCGTCGCAGCCCTCGCGCAAGAGATTGAGCCACTTGTTGGGTGCTCATCGGCATCACCCCACGAAACCAGTCAAACCGTTTCACCATATCTGTATCTGTGAGCGAGGGCAGCAGCACCGCTACCCGGACATTGTGATCGGCCAGTTCGCACTGTAGGGCTTGGGTAAAGCCGACAATGGCAAATTTTGTTGCTGAATAGGTGGCCATTGTCGGCGCGGCAACCTTACCCATGAGGCTCGACACGTTGACAATGTTGCCCTCTTTTAGCCTAGCCATGCGTCGCCCGATTAGTCGTGTAACTGTATATAGCCCCAGCAAATTGGTGTCAATTTCGGCCTGGACTTGAGACAGCTTTGACTGAAGGAAGGGCGTCTGGTGTGCGACTCCGGCACAGTTGACTAACAGGTGAATGGGGCCATGGTCTTTCCAGGCACGGGCGATCGCAATGCTGACCTGCTTAACTTGGGTCAGATCGAGCGAGAGGGGAATTGCCTCAACCCCAAGAGCCTCAATTTCTGCGGCCACTTCTGCCAAATAGTGCGGATTGCGAGCCGTTAAGAGAATGCGGGTCATGCCCTGGTGAGCCAGTTCGAGGGCGATCGCCCGCCCAATGCCGCGCGATGCCCCGGTAACCAGGGCAGTCTTTCCTGCTAATTTCATAAAGCCTCCTTGGGTAGAGGTCTGACTGTTCTCGCTGCTGTGCTCACAAAATGTGATGAGGCCAGTGTTGAAACGAGCGCGGGAGCGAGTCAGACCTACAAATGGTTGGTCGGAATATTCGTTCAGAATGGGATTGTTGGACGAGTGTATGGGAACGAGTTGGAACCCTATACACTTATTTCAGATGCATTGATGTCCGAACATTGTGCTCAAACGGTCGGGAACGTCACACGAGACGAGATGAGCAAAGCAAATCAACATCAGACTCTAAAGCCCCCAGGTCTTTAGAGAGATATCGAGCGAACAGATATCGAGATTTAGCCGAGTTGCTTGATTATCGAACTACTGCGTTCATGAATCCCCAGATTATTCAGACACACGTTGAAAGCATACATTTAAGGCGCAGGTGTAAAAAGCACGAGAGTAGTGAATGAGTCGTTGGGTTGAATGCATCACCGGAATGTATCACCGGAACGCATCACCGGAATGCATTATCGGAATGTATCACCGTATCGAGCAAGGGTGACTCAACCCATTTTTATCGAACCGGGGGTCAAACTAGGGAGAAAAAGCAATTGACAATTGAGAGCATAAAACTCTACCTCCTTAGGTGAGATTGTTCAGTCGGCATTCACAACGTCATGTATGTTTCCAACGCTAGCAACGGGATCAAGAAACGGCAACACTTGTTTATAAAACTCGGATTTTGCAATATCTGTTTATATAATTCTCAGCTTGACCGATAGAGAACAGGTGCGTTTTTGCTGTTCTATAAATAGCGTTGTTCAAGAGGTTGCAGTCACCCATGAGATACAAAAACTCACCCAGCATTTCTGAGAAAATGGCGATCGCCCCACCCAGTATTTCAGCTTGCTCACGCTCCCGTTAAAAGCCTCAAACCCTCATATCAAGCGGAAAACGCGACGTATAGAAAGCTAACCAGTTCCCTGATCGGCAGTCTTGATCTCAATCTGATCTTAGAGCTGATGTGATCGGTGGTTCATTTCTCCAGGACTCGATAAAAACAGAAAAAGCCCCGCTCTATTGAGAGCAGGGCTTGGGTAGCTGAGACACCCTTCGAGAGAGCTAGAGATGCCGACTAGACTCTAAGCGTCTTTATGCGCCGCACTGAGCAGCAGGATCTCCCGCAATTTGACGACACAGGTTGACCATGTACTGATCGTCAGCAGGCGGTTCGCTGTAAAACTCACTGCGAGTGGTCTGAGGTGTGACAAATCGCTCGGCGATCGGCCCGGCGGGTGCATATTGCAAACCAACGTCGTAACCCCAGAGACGGTTAGGCGGTCTGTAGTATCGAATCACCTCAGTGCCTGTCGTGTTTTCGTCCGTTTCCCAGGCATCTTGGTCAAAGGGAGCCGTGGCATAGTTGCTGAAATTGAGCTGAAGCAACGATCCAGAGATGTAGAGCTTGTTCCAGTTTTCTAAGAACCGTGGGAAGTTGTGTAGACCTCCGTAGGCTTGGTCATCACGAGACGGCACCAGACCGCTAATGATGATGGCATTCACTCTAGAGTCTTGAGCGTTGTTAAGAGGCTTATCAGTCGCTGTGTTGTAGAAATCGTTTGCATCGTGACCGGCTTTGTCTTCAAATGACTTGATGGCGTCGTCTGCGTCATCAATAATCATCGGCATGCCATTGCGCGAAACGACTATCGGGGATCTGGCATCTTCAGAGTTGGCTCGCAACCACCCATAATCTGTATCGTCTTCACTTGGACGAGTCGCGTTGAGGTAGGTCGTGCGATCGCTGTTCCCACTGCACCCGTAGCGGTTTTCAGAATCTCCGATGCTTGCGCCTGTTGTGCCTGCGGTGATGAAATAGTCTTCCATACTGCCGTCGCAGAGGTTATTAGAAACAATGCTGACGGCATCGGCCAAGATTTCGCTCGGTCGCCACAGGTCGGTTGCTTGTCGAGCAAATCGAATATCGAGGTTGTTGCGATTGTAGAAGTTGCTAAAGTTGTCTTGAAGCTTGGTTTGAAACTCTTCAAGACGGCACCCATTGGTTTCATTGCAGCCTATCGTTTGGTGCCAGTTGAAGTTGCCTTTGATGTAAACAGGCGCGTCAGCTACAAAGGTCATGCCTTGTCCGTTGTCGTCGTTGCGGTTGAGCTTTGCACCGTTAAACAACCGGAAGCCGTTGGGTCGGCGATCGGGGTCGGGGTAATAGTCTACCGCTTTAGGGCTGATGGCATTAGCTGTATTGAGCGGCGGATCTTGTAAGTCACCCGGATCAGCTTTCATGCGGCAGCTTCCATTACTAGGGCCGCTGGTGCGCTCATAGGTTGCATTTTCATCACAGGCTGCCCAATCTGCATTGCGAGGACGAACGATGCCGTCTTCGCGCACGGCGTCTTCTCGGAAGGCATAGACGATGCCGCTGTTGGGGAGCCAGTGATCGGCGTTGCCGTTAGCATCAGCATCTAGTGTGCGGGCACTGTCATGCAGAAGACCCCAATCGATATCGAGAACTCGCGTTCCCATTAGCTCTCGTCCGTTGTAGATGCCTTTATCTAGTAGGGGGACAGCGGCCATGCGATCGCTGTTGTAATCTTCACCGGTTGCATCTGAGCTATAAATCAGGTTGGGGTCGTCTTCGCTAGGGTTAGGCTCATCTACAGGCAACACCCAATCTCCAAAGTTGAGAGCGTGGGGAGCGAGGGCGATCGCGCCGACGCTATCTTCTCCAGTACCACCGGATAAGTCTTGCTCATCAAAACCATCGCCATTATCGTCACCCACCACCGTATAGGTGTAGTCGTCATTCACACCAACTCCCCCCGCACCGGGGTCATAGATGTATGTGTCTGCAACATATTCTTCAAAGTCGGGCTGATCATCCCAATCAACGATGTTATCTGTACCGAGATGGTCGTGGTTATAGACCGGGAGCAAGTAATAGAGAGCCGGATATCGAATGGCTAGGCTTTCTCCGCAGACCGCAACAGAGAGTGCAATTGCATCTCGGTTAGACGCACCACCGCCGCCACCGCCACCCGTATACTCGTTAAAGATATTGGGGTCGCAGCCCGGTCTCAACGCAGCTTGTCCAGCAGGAAGATTTGTTTCACCCGTGTATCCGCTATCTTCATCCCACGCAATTAACGATGAGCTGCCTAAAATATTAGGCACGAGGCCGTCGGTGAAGCCCATTGCGCGATCGCGCAGGAGCTGATAGCCGACTAAAAGCTGAGTCATTAGCTCTTCAAATTCTTCTGCGGTTGCTTGGTTAATCGGATTCAACAGACCAAATGCAACAATATACTGGTCGAGAGTAAATTGGTTTGCATAGTCGCCAATATCACAGTTGAACTGAAAGACCGCTGGATCATCCTCTCCCGGAGCACAGAGATAGTCACCTGGGCTTTCGATGTCTTCAACGACGTTAACGACATCCATACCGCTAGCGGCCCAATCGTCGTAATAATCATTGGGTTGATTAAATCGCCCGTCGTAGTAAGGGTTGGGGTCGCCGTTGTCGAGGTCTTCTTCGATAAAGATATCGTTGATGTCCCCGTTGTTAGGATTAGCGTCCATCAGCTTGGTAAAGTGCTGACCGACAGGTGTTAGGTTGCTGAGTTCGGCTGCGGCTCTTTCGGCGCGATCGATCACAATTTCTGCATTGTGCCCCAACATGCCCATCATGCAGGCTGCGGTGTGCAGCGTCGCTTTATCGGCTGGGCTGAGGTCAGCGTAGGCCACTGTCCCTCCAGTGGGGTTGCCCTGAGCTGCGGACGCCCCATCCATCATTGACAGCACTCGCCGCAACATCGAGTAGTCACCCCACATCGTCAGATTTGGGTAGGGATGAACGATGTCGCCACCTGCCTCTTGCATAGGCGTAAACGAAGGCGCACCGCCTTGAGGGTCACCTGCGAAATGCGCCAGGTTGCGGAGGGCAATGCCGAGGGGTTGAGTAGAAGCGATCGCATTCGCAAAACTCGTTTCTGCATTTGCTCCCGAAAATCCGCCGGGTGCGTCAAACTCCCAGCCGTTCGTTCCTTTGCCGTTCAAAAAGTCGGTATAAGCGCCCAGACCATTGCCTGAGTCTTCAAAGGTGCGGCTGGTTTTGATCGTCTCAGCCGTTCCGGGATGAGCCGTGAATGCCATACACGCGGCTGGAAACTCGCCCCCATTTTCGTGAGACGAGTGATAGACCGCCAACGACTGCACCGCCGCTAGATTGTCATATAGAGTCTTACGCTGAAGTGTCTCGTGACAGCGATCGCCCGGACAAGACTCTGCCGCATAGAGCGGTTCTGCTTCTCGCTCATCAGCAAAGCCGTTGCCATCTCCGTCGGTATCATCAAGTTCATCATTCTCATCTAGGTCAAGCCCCCAACCGAAGGCATTACCGAGTTCGAGTCGCTGACCCACAATCAGCTTCATGCCCTCAACAGTGGCGCGGCGTTCCCAATATCCATCTAGACCGACATCACTGGGGACAGAGGCATCAAGGTTGATGAGAGCATCATCATTGATATTATCTGCCGCCATCTGCTCACCCGTGATGGGCTCACCAATATCGCCAGGAATTTGCCGCTTAGAGACCCGTGGCTTTGGCCCATAGCGGTTGTCTGCCCTGTAAAAGTCATCGAGATAAGGTGCATCTTCTGCTTGGTTGTAGATGCGACCTTCAGTAACAAACTTTCGATTGATCCAGTCTCCGGCTCGCTCGGTGCTGGGGTCAGCGACGTCTCGTGCAACTGACACATCACGCGTGACCAACGCAATCGGGTCAAGGGCATATTGAGCAGGACGAGGATTATTGCCAGCCACAGAGTCCCGTCCACTATCAAGGCGAACATTGTTATCGCCTGTGCGAATGGGAGGGTTGCCATATAGGTGAAACTCTGAGTTGCCGCCAAAGGAGTTGTCGTTAATTTTGCCGCTCATGACCTGAGCCTGAAACGCCGGAATGTTGTTGTCAGGATCGGCTATGATATCGGTCACCGTTATTTCTGAGGCTTCACGCGTGTAGAGACAAGAGGCTGGAGAGCTGACCAGAAAGCCATGAAATCTGGTGTTGCCGACCACCAGATTGCCTTCGGTATGCATGGCTCCGTTCCAGTTAAACTCAGGCCCAGGGAAGATTTCTAAATCATTACGAAACCAAGCTCCCCACTTGTTGCCTTTGGCAAGCTGGCGATCTTGGTGAAACTCAACGGTTGCAACCGTGCCGTTTGCATCGTCGGGCAGAATGTAGGCATCGACCTGGAAATTTTTCCGCAACACCGACGAGTTGCCTTGGTCAGTAAACCAGCCCGCTTCAACAGGTGCTGCCGCTGCACTCTCAGCGGTTACACATGCAGTGTTTAGCTCTGTCGTGGCACTGAGGGGGCCATGACGGACTTGCAAGGCGTCAGCGCGATTCGCAATGTCCTCATCTGAGGCAAGCTGCATGTTAGCTGGGTCGGCTGGAGTACCAGAGAGAATCGAGTAGGCTACTGTTGCCTCTTCATTGCCTTCACCGTCGCCGTTAGTATCCGTGCGGTAAGACCAGGCATTATCGAGCAAGCCATCGCCATCTAAATCTAGACGTGTTTCGTCTGGAAAGGTGTACGGATCAACGGGGTCGCCCGCGTCATTGTTGATCCGGTGAGGTGGAACGGTCAGTCCGTTCCGTTCTTCCCCATCATTGACCATCATGCCCCAGAGCTGCGTTTCACCTGGAATACCACTGGGCAGTCGAGGGTCTCGCTGGCGATTAAACAGATATTCCAGCTTGGCTTTCGCCCGGTCAATGGCCGGGGTTGCGGCGTTGTAAACTACGCGCTGGCTTCGTTCACCGATCGCCTGCTCGGTGCGGCTATAGGTGCGAAGGGTGATGGCTCCAACGGTGAGTGTCAACACGAGCAACAGCAACACCGTTGTGGGAAGTACAAAACCCGACTTGCGCGCGACGGGCTGCCGTCCATAGAGCAATAGCCCTTTTAAAACCCACAATACAAAGGCTTTGGTGGTGCGTTGCACAAAATTTTTGGCAGCAGAAAGAACCCGCCGAATGGCTTGGTTTAACCTACGGTTAGTCATTGCTAATTCCTGATATGTCGATCAGTGATAAGGTCTGTGATGGTTTCATCACCCTCGACACAGCGGCGTATGGCGCGATCGCACAATGCTGTCGCCCATCAACTCGATGGACTCAGCAACGTTTCAGATAGATCTCATTGAGATCAGTGGGCGATCGCAAAACTAGACCGATGAATCGGGGCGTAACGTGGCAGACTGCACCGATTCGTTGTTGAATGCTACAAGTTAAAGGCTGATATAAAATACAAAGTGAATTAGTCTTCGTCCGGCATTAGGGAAAGAGTCAGCACCCGTTTGCATTCACGACTTTTCCATAACAAAGGCAAGACGATCGTCTTTTATTGCTTGAATGTCTTTGGCTGAATTGTTAAACGCGGTAAGCGAACAAAACGTTAAGCCAAAGAGTTAGAACAAAACCCGAGTGAGCGGTGATTAAACCGTAGATTACCTGGCTGGTTTTGACACAGCACCTGATTCAGGTAGATGATGCATGGAGATGCGGCTTCGCAGAGCTTACCCATATTGGCCTCACCATGACACATTCGCGTCTTGAGTTCACGAGTGTTTGTACGGAGAGCGATCGCAAGGGTAGAGCATCGATCGTGCAACTGCAAGTAGCATTCCTTAGCGTTAGATTAACATTTTGCCCTAGGCGTTCAGGCAAAGCTCCAGTAAAGACACCATAAACTTTTCGCAATAATATTTTTCGTATGATCTTATCCACAACCTCAACCCTAGAAGGGGTAGAAATCTCTAGCTATGTTGGCGTCGTTACGGCTGAGGTCGTATACGGCAGCAACGCCCTGCGAGATTTCTTTGCTGGCATCCGCGACATCATTGGGGGCCGCACAGGAGCCTATGAACGGGTGTTTGAGAAAGGTCAGCAAGATGCCCTAGAGGAGCTAGAAAAGCGGGCCAGGAAGCTCGGTGCTGATGCTGTTGTCGGCATCAAGATTGACACTGGAACCATCAACATTGATGAGACAGGGGTGCTGCTTTTAATCACAGCATCAGGAACGGCGGTCAAGTTGAGACTGTCGTGATTTCTGCGTAATTTTCACCCCCAAACTCAACGCATTACTCTGCTGCACTGGCATTAAAGGCCATTTGCCAAAACGCCTGTTCGAGGCGCGCGATTTGGGCAAAGGTGTCTTCGGCCTGCTGTTGCGTTGTGCTAGATGCACTCGCGAGAGCTGCGTCGGCCTGCTGAGCCAAGAGATCAACATAGGCCGTAAAATCGGGATTGCCCCATCGGTCGGCAAATTCGGCATAGGGTGCAGGCATCGATCCGGGCTTTTGCCACCCCTGGTTGTAGGCGAGTTCAATGGCCCAGAGCGCGATCGCCTGCACCGCATAGGGTGTAGAAGCAAAGCTGTGCATAAAGTCACAGTATTCTGAGCAGGTGACCTGGGGCGAGGTGTTGAGATCTAGCTCCCGTTCGGTGGCTTTGGCTTGAAACCAGTTCAGTTCATCTTTGATGGCGACGATGCCAGACAGCAAAATATCGAGATGATCGGCGGGAGCCACGCGAACAACTTGAGCCTGCATTCGCGTGAACTCCACAACAAACAAATAGTCCTGCACCAGCCAGGTGTTGAACTGCTCAGGCTTGATGGTGCCTGCCGCGCACTGGTCAAGAAACGGATGATGAGTGGCAGAATGCCAGAGCTGGCTGTGGCGATCGAGAAGCTGTTGACAGGTCAAAACCATAATTTTTGCGTAAACCTTTTGCGTAAACCGTTCAGGAAGCCATTGTAAGGTGTGGTTGGACGCAGGTGTGGGATGCGGACGGTTGGACGCAGACGTATTGAGGGCGCTCAGTTGAGCGCCCCTACGGTTAGGGTTTGATTTCTCAGGTTGTTTCTAGCTCACAGGTATAGTCGTCAAACCATTTCACCACCAGTTCGCTGAGGGTGCCGTCAGATTCGAGTTCATCCAAAATGCGATTGACCTGGCCCACGAGTTTAGAACTGCGGGGAAAGGCGATCGCCACTCCGGCTGGCTCCTCATTGGGCAAGGTCAGCGTACAGAAATCGGTTTGAGAAATGCCATATTTTTCAGCAACGGTTTGATCCATCACCACTGCATCTAATCGACGTAGCCGTAGCTTTCGCAAGCCTTCTCTTGCTTTCTGAAACGGCACAATCTCTTTCTCGGTTTGAGTTTTGACCCACAGCTCATGCACCGTTCCCGGCTTCACTCCGATGAGTCGGTCTTTAAGATTCACAGGTTCATCGACGCGGAAATCTTGACGAGAAACGACTGTGCTTTGCGCTTCGTAGTAAATTTTTGAAAACTGAGACACTCGACGCCGTTCGTCAGTGGGTGTGATGGCGGCGATCGCAACGTCAGTCTTGTCCGTTTGTAGTTTTGGAAAGATGCCGCTGAAGGGCATTTCTTCAAACTGCACGGTTGTGCCTAGGCGAGTGGCGATCGCCTCCATCACGTCAATATCAAACCCCTCAAGAGTGCGCTGTCCCTCTGTAATAGAGACAAATTCATAGGGGCAATAGTCGGCAGACGTGGCCACAGTCAGCACATTTCGCTGATAGTGATTGTGGGTCAGCATCGACACGCCCACAACGACCAACAAAGACGACGTAATGACTCCTAAAAACCAACCCCATCGCATCGCAGAGGCTCCTCAAAAATCGCGCAGGCTCATCAGACACACCTCATCTTAGACTCATTCACACCGCCGGGGAGAAAGAAGGTCTGGGCGATCGCTCAATCACCTGCTTCAGCACCACAGCAGCCCAATCGACATCGGCTTCGGTGGTGTGGTGTCCGAGGGTGAGCCTGATGCCGCCCTTGGCATGGCGATCGCTAAATCCCATCGCTTTCAAAATCGGGCTAGGGGAAAGTTTGCCGCTGTGGCAGGCCGACCCGGCACTGATGCCGATTCCGGCTAGGTTCATTTGGCGCACCAGGGTTTTGCCGCTGAGCTTTTCGCCATCGGCATGGTCTAGATAAAAGCTGGTGTGGTGGGGCAGTCGATGAATGCGATCGCCCGTGGGAATAAGGTCGGGTACATCGGCCAGCCGATCGAAGAGGCGATCGCGCAGGCGGCGCAGGCGAGGCGTTTCTGATTCCAGTTCCGCAGCGGCTAGCTCTGCTGCAATTCCAAACCCGGCAATGTTGGCGACGGCTTGAGTGCCCGACCGCAGCTTAAATTCTTGCCCACCTCCCATGATTAATGGGGCGAGTTGAACGCCGGGGCGCACGTAGAGAGCACCTGCCCCCTGAGGGCCGTAAAGCTTGTGGCTAGAAAGAGACAGCAGATCAACGTGAAGCTGCTGGACATCGATCGGAAGCCGTCCTGCCACTTGCACCGCGTCGGTGTGAAACAGTGCGCCGTGGTCTTGGACAATCTGACTCAGCACTTCGATGGGCTGAAGGGTGCCGATTTCGCTTTGACCAAAAATAACCGACACCAGCGCCGTATTTGGGCGCAGAGCTGCCTGCAAATCTAACGGATTAACCCGCCCCTGACGGTTGACGGGTAGACGAGTGACATCCCAGCCCCACTGCTCTAGCTGGTTCACAGGCTCGGCGATCGCCGAATGTTCCACACTGGAGATGACCACATGCTGCGGCAGAGGACACTGGCGCGCAACCCCCATGATCGCGAGGTTGTCTGCCTCGGTGCCGCCAGAGGTAAACACAATTGATTCGAGGTCTGCGGCGTGAATCAGCTCTGCCACCTGAGCCCGCGCTCGTTCAACAGCAGTCGCTGAGCGCCCGCCCCACTGGTGCAGACTCGACGGGTTGCCCCACTGCTCGGTCATCACGTCGTGCATGAGAGCGATCGCCTCGGGTCGGGTCGGGGTCGTAGCGCTGTAGTCGAGGTAAATCTGCATCATTCATCAACGTGTGTTGCTCTACCTTCCAGAATAATCGGATCAAGGCATATTGTTAAAGCCGTCTGTGGGCAGACCTTGCCAAAGAGGTAGCTGGGCGACTGGAATTCGAGTAGTTCTGAATGTTGAATGGTGATGGTTGAGTGCAGCTTTTGAGTTTGGCCTTCAAGTCAAAAGGAAGAACTGAGACTTTAGAGAATGCTCTAAAAGTCACACCCAATGTGCATAAATGTGAATGAATTTGTACCAAAAGGCTTCGCCTCGATCACTGCAACACCCACAAATCAATTGTGGGCTATGGGTAACAAGTCCGTTAAAACGGACTAAGACATTTTCACAAGGTCATCAGCCCACTTCCGGTGGGCTTCCCAGCCTAGTCCGCAATTGATTCGCGGGCGGGCGGACAGCGTAGCCAGAACCCTTTTGATCGTGCTTCAAATTTGATAGGGCTTCAAACATTGAAGGCATCCAAAACGCTGATCCACATTAGGCGTAAGGCTTGTTCATTGTCACCTTGGCAACTAAAGTTCGCTTGGCAGGGACGCTGCGCGAACGCAGGCTATATGGACAAAACCTGCGGAGGCAGGTTCTAAACCCATAGGCTTATCGGCTGACTGGAGTCCGCCTATGCGGACTTTATTTGTGTCGGCGCGGGATTTTTTCCTAAGACGGTTTCTGGGGCTGTTGCGTGTTTCGCCGTCGCCACCACAGCCATGCTCCCAAAAGAATCGCGATCGCCCCAATTCCTAAGATCAGCGTTCCAGCCGAGGGAGAAGATCCCTGAGATGCCTGATCAGAACTTTCACGGGGTGCGATCGCCCCTACCTGAGATTCAGTCTGAGCTTCGGCCTTGATTTCAGATTCTTCAGCATCAGCGACTGGATTCCCTGCCGTTTCATCATCTTCAGCATTGGCTACTCCCTGCGCCACCCCCTGCGCTACCGTCACCTCAAACCGAAACTCAAAGGGCTGAAAATCTCCTGCTTGGGTCGGCTGACCTTGAATTACCAGCTCGTAAGCTCCGATTGCAGGAAAATTTACCTCCGCCCCCGGAATATCCTGATAGCCTTCTGCATTGACAGGCTCTAACGGAGGGGTAGCCAACGCCTCTGCGGGGTTTTGAGCCGAAAGGTCATAGACTGCCAGGGTGCAGTCGCAGGCGTCTAGGGCAATGGGCTCTCCGCCTCTGCGAGTCAGGGCAAACCAGGCGAGATTTGGCTGTCCGGCACGGGGAATATCGTTGGGTTCAAAGTGAAAGGTTGCGCCCACATCAGCGGCGGTTTCGGTCTGATGGGCGTGAGCCGGGGAAATGAGGAGAGAGGAGAAATTTGCAAATGTCATGGTTAGGATTGTCGCGCTGGCTGTATGAGCCTGGTAAACCCAGCAGATGTGAATCTACGCTCAAGGGGGCGATTAATTTTGGATTTTGGATTCGTAAACATCGATGCTGAGAGGATTCTAGCCTTTGCCTTTGTCGTGTTTGTTTAGAGAATGGGTATTGATTCCCCAGATTTAAGCTTAAGCAGAATTGACTTCAGAATCGGGGGCAGTGGGGGAAGGGCGATCGCCAGAAGAGCGATCGCCAGAAGACAGTGAGGCGATCGCCACAGACGGCTTAGCATAGTGCTCTTTTGCTGAAAACAGCGCCCACACCCACGGCTGTCTCACGGCGAGTACTGCGAGCACCGAACCTGTTAGGACTGCAACCCACGCATAATTCCACCCGGTGAGCTGAATTCGCCCTAAAAAGCTGGAGCCCACCAAAATACAGTGAACCGCCGTGAGAATCAGCGCCGGAATCGACAGCAGGTGTAGCCGTCGCCAGCGGTGGCCGAGCTGCTTTTGGATGCGGTCGAAGCTGGTTAGCGCGAGGGGCAGCAGTAAGAAGAGGGCGATCGCTCCCAGCACAATGCCTTGCTGATATTGGGCAGGCATGAAGAAAAGCGCATCAAAATTCCAGCTCCAGGTGTGCTCGATGCGGTGGACGACATGAGCCGTAGACAAGACAAACGCCCCAACGCCAAGCACCCGCCGATAGCGCAGAGGAGCCGCCCACAGCCGACTGATCGGACGAGCCATCAGCGCCAGCATCAGACAAGCCAGCGCCCCATAGCCCGTATAGTCAACCATCAAATCGCCCGTGCGAACTAGGGTGAGAATGCCAACGGCGATCGCCACCCAGCCCCCCGCCCGAAACAGTTGACTGCGGCGATCGCCACTCAGCATCGAGGTGGTGATGCCAATGCCGACCATGCTCGGCACCGTGCCCAGGCCAAACGCTCCCATCATCAGCGCTCCCATCAGCGGGTCGCCTTCTCCCGCCGCCTTGATTTGCGCGGCAAACAGAAACCCGCAGGGCATCAGCCCCCAGGCCATGCCAAGAGCTGCGGGCATCCACGGGCGATCGCCCTTCGACACCTGCTGCATCAACCGCTCTAGCCCATGATGCAGTTTCCCCTGCGCCATCGGACTCAACAGCGGCAGTCGCGGCAGCAGCCCCGGACAGGTCTGACGCAGGCCAAACCAGATCAGCAACAATCCTGTAAATACGGCCATGCCTCGCCGCAGCACGCTGCCAACGCCGACCAAGTTGCCCCCGGCGACAACCATTGAGCCGACCAGTCCCAACACGGCACCGACCAGCACATAGCTCACCAACCGTCCTAGATTTAGCAGGAGGTGAAACCGAATCTGGTGCGCACGAGTTGACGAAGATTGAGCCTGGGGTAGGCTAGGGCGAGCCAAGACTTGAGCCGTAGATTCAGAGTTTGAGGCTCTCGGCTGCGACGGTTTTGTTTCAGATGCTGGAGGGGTCTTCTCTGCCGTCAGCGCAAATGCGACGCTCAGCGGCCCACACATACTGACACAGTGGCCAAAGCTTCCCAAAAAGCCCAGAGCAGCCATGAGCAAAAGTTCAGTCATGATTTCTGACGATAGCTCGATGTTGGTGTTGCGACTTTCCCAGTTTAATGGGCTGTGCCGTCACGCGTAGCGATGTCGCGCATATCGATATTGAATATCCCGGCATGGTTGCGATTCAATACCCCGGCCTTATCGACGGCGATCGCACCGCTGGCACTGCTAGAACAAACAACTAGCTAATCGTCAATCGAGATTTTTGAGAGCCCGCTCAACCTCTCGGCCTTGCTGCTTGCGTTTCAGACTTTCTCGCTTGTCATGCAGCTTTTTACCTCGTCCTAAGCCTAGAGAAATCTTAATCCAGCCTCGTTTTAGGTAAAGCTTGAGCGGAATGAGGGTCAGCCCTTTCTGCTCGATCTTGCCAATCAAGCGCTCAATTTCGTCGCGATGAAGCAGCAGTTTTCGAGTTCGACGGGGGTCGTGATTGAAAAATTGACTCGTGCTTTTGCTTGGCGAAATGTGAACGTTTTGCAGCCAAACCTCGCCATCGCGCACCGTCGCAAACCCATCTCGCAGATTGATCTGTCCGGCACGAATCGATTTCACCTCCGTGCCCAAGAGTTCAACCCCTGCTTCATAGGTGTCTAAGATTTCGTATTGAAACCGCGCCTTGCGGTTATCGGCAACGACTTTATATCCTTTACTGCTTTCGCTCATGGCTGCTCGATATCGCTATACAACTCTCTAGGTCTGGGCGCTAGGTCTGGGCGCTAAATTTGGTCGCTGGGTGTGAGCGTTAGGTCTGGGTCATGGCAACCCCGATTGATTCTCCTCATTGTGCAATCGAGATTGTGAAATCAAGATCAAAGTGGAACCGAGATCGAACCTGTAGGAATAGAGCCTGACACAATATGACGCACTAGCCCTATCTCACTGTACGACAATGCACCATTCATGGAGGTCGTAGTCTACGCATCCGGTTTTGATCAGCGGGTCGTTGAGAACGATCGCCCGCGCTGCGTCCAAATCATCGGCCTGAAACAGCAACATGCCGCCACCAAAGTCTCCCCAGTAGCCTGTCTTTGCTTCATGCCCTGCGTCAATCAACTGCTGCACATAAGCTTTATGGGCGGGCACATGCTGATCAAACACAGCTTTATTGACGATTCCTTTTTCAATCTTGACAAACCAAGGCATGAAACTACTCACCACACACGTTCACAATCAGTCTTCTTCTATTTTCTAGGGTGAACTGGGGTTTCGACAATGCTTCTCACTGAATCAGCGTCTGAATCGGCATCTACAAAATGGTGGGAGCGATTGACGGAGCAGTGATATGGGATAGACTCTGGCAAGCCAACGCCCATTCTCAACAGGGCTGCGGATATCTCTATTTCAGGAAATGAGGTGGGCGAAGAGGGGCGATCGCTCGTTTTCACAGGCGATCGCCTGCACGTCAATCAGCGCATTGACGATCTGACTGTGTTTTTGGCGACGGGAAAAAATATTAGCAGACTTGACTTCAAACCTCTCAAAAGCAATCCATGTTTACCCTCAACCCACGAGATGGGCGCTTGGGCGGATCAGTCAGCAAAGCGAATGTTTGGTCACGTTGAGAACAATGTGTTTGTGTTGGATAAGCTCGATGATGAGTTGCACTAGCCAAAACATTGGCGATCGCCACGCGGAGACTGAATGCCAATCACCATCTGCTTGGAGACCCACTCGCGCCCCAACCGCTGAATCTCTTGGCGAAAGCAGGTGTTGAGGTAGTCAGCGATTTCTCCATGCTGTCCATTCAACCCTTGCCATTCTTCAGATTTGCAGCCAGGAGAAGACATCATGGGGAGTGAGTTGGAGGGCTTGGGCAAAGGTGGGAACAGGTAGCGAACTCTGGAAAGCATTAGGGGCTTCATCGAATATCTGCACAGATTGATTTGAGGTGTAGGCAAAGACACAGGCTTCGTCTGGATCGACTAGCCATCCAAGTTCGGTGCCACTGCTGAGGCAATGAAGGATGTTGCGGATCACTCTGGTTTGACTTTGATTGGGAGATAGAATTTCAATCACCCAGTCGGGGGCAATCTCAAAGGTATTGGCGACTTCTCCATTCGCATCTTTAGGAATACGCGAGGTGCGAAAGATAGAAAGGTCTGGAACAATCGAACGTCCGCTAAACGTGCAGCGCAGTTCGGGAAAGACTTGAGCTGCTTTGTTGGTTCTAAAGAAGGTCATGAGTTCGATGCTCAG
>JBARXP010000241.1:0-13130 GCA_049647405.1 Elainellaceae cyanobacterium
GTGGCGATCGGCTATACCCTAGCCTCGGTCGTTGCGGTTCCTTTAGGAATTTTGATCGGAATTTCGCCAGTTGCACGTAGGGCATTCAATCCCTATGTGCAACTGCTGAAGCCTGTGTCTCCCTTAGCATGGCTACCTCTCGGGCTTTATGTCTTCCGAGATTCTGAACAGACGGGGGTGTTTATTATCTTCATCTCCAGCATTTGGCCGACGCTGATCAATACGGCGTTTGGCGTGGCTGGGGTCGATAAAGACTACTTAGATGTGGCTAACACCCTGGGAGCCTCTCGGATGCGCACCATTTTTAAGGTGATTATTCCAGCGGCACTGCCCAATATCGTGTCGGGGCTCCGGATCAGCATGGGCATTGCCTGGTTGGTTATCGTGGCTGCTGAGATGTTGTTGGGGACAGGGTTAGGCTATTTCATCTGGAATGAATGGAACAACCTTTATATTCCTAACATTTTGGTTGCCATTTTCATTATCGGCTTGGTGGGGTTGCTGCTAGACAGCATTTTTGCTGCCTTGGAGAAGTTTGTTGCATTTGGTAGAAACTCGTGAGTTCAGCATCGGTGAACAGCGTTACTCCTACAGATCAGCTATCGTCATCTGCGCAAGTGTCGATTCGCAACGTCACTAAGGTTTTTCCTGGGAAAAAAGGCGTTTTCGATCGGTTAACGGGCAAGTCTAAAGCGGACTTCGTTGCCATTGAAGACATCAGTATGGAGATCGAGCCTAATACGTTTGTCACGATTATTGGGCCGTCTGGCTGTGGCAAATCGACCCTGCTGGGCATGATTGCTGGGCTGATGCCGATTTCTGACGGCGATATTTTACTCAACGATATGCCGATCACTGGGCCAGGGCCAGATCGGGGTATGGTTTTTCAAAACTATGCTTTGATGCCCTGGATGACCGTAGAGGAGAATATTCGCTTTGCGGTAGAGACGGTAGACCTGAAGATTTCGGCGAAGCGGCGCGATCGCATCATCAAAGAGCACCTCCAACTGGTGGGGTTAACGGGAGCCGAGCGCAAGCATCCCCATGAGCTTTCTGGCGGTATGCGTCAGCGGGTCGGCATTGCCCGCGCGCTGGCCATCAATCCGCAGATTTTGTTGATGGATGAGCCGTTTGGGGCGCTCGATGCCCTCACCCGTGGTTTTTTGCAGGACGAAATCGAGCGAATTTGGGAACAGCAGCGCAAAACGGTGATCATGATTACCCACAGTATTGACGAAGCCCTGCTGCTCTCGGATCGGATTGTGATGATGACGAGGGGGCCAGCTGCACGGGTCGATGAGATTTTAGAGGTGCCGTTTCCTCGGCCTCGAAACCGAGAGACCATTGAGCAGCATCCGGCTTATCACGGCTTAAAGGCTGAAATGGAGAGTCATCTGTTTAGAGAAACGCGGGCTGTTGAAGAAGCTCGTATTTCTAGAAATTAGTGTTTTAGACGTAGTGGAGAGGATTAATTCATGGCTATTTCAGAGATCACTGAAAAGTTGCTGGCAGCTAAAAAAGCAAAAGGCATCTCTTTCGCTGATTTGGAAGAGAAGGTAGGCCGCGATGAAGTGTGGATTGCCTCAGTCTTTTATGGTCAGGCCAGTGCGTCTGAAGAGGAAGCGACGAAGATTGTCGAGGCGATCGGCGCTGATTCGTCTTTTATCGAGCCGTTGACGGAGTGCCCGGTCAAAGGGGGGCTTGATCCGCTGGTGCCTACTGATCCGCTGATTTATCGCTTCTACGAGATTATGCAAGTTTACGGTATGCCAGTGAAGGCAGTCGTGCATGAGCATTTTGGCGATGGCATCATGAGCGCCATTGATTTCTCAATTGACGTTGAGCGAGAAGAAGATCCGAAGGGCGATCGCGTCAAAATCATCATGTGCGGTAAGTTCTTGCCTTACAAAAAGTGGTAGTGGGTCGGCGATCGATAATCGATAACTTTCAGGGCCAGTATTTAGTATCAGCTTAGGAAGATAAATGTCTATCAGTTCACTATGGGACGAGACTGATAGATGCTGCTCTATCAATATTTGGAGATAAGTATAGATGTCTCGTTTTATGTGGATTCAAAAATTCAGCTTGCAATCTAATCGACTGAGCCGCGTGGGAATTGTTGCTGCTGGGCTGCTGCTTCTGCTTGCAACGCCAGCCTTGGCTCACCACCCTTTCGGAGGCGAAACCCCGATTAATGCTATTCAAGGTTTCCTCTCGGGGTTGGGGCATCCGGTGATTGGGCTAGACCATCTAGCGTTTGTGATTGCAGCGGGTTTGCTCGCTGCGGTAATGCATCGAGCGAGTATTCCGATTGCTTTTGTCTTAGCAGCTTTAGCCGGGACGGGAGGGCATCTGATCGGGATCGATTTACCTGCGCCTGAGTTTACGATTTCAGCTTCAGTGCTTATTTTTGGCGGCTTGTTGGCAATGAAGCAACAGCCCCAGGCATGGGTCGTCACAATTTTGGCCGCCATGGCCGGGGTGTTTCACGGTTATGCCTATGGTGAAGCGATCGTTGGGGCTGACATGACTTCTTTGTTTGCTTATCTTTTGGGCTTTACCGCTATTCAGCTCTTGATCTCTATGTCTGCCTACTTCATCGCTGACCGTCTAAATAATGGTCGTGAAAAAGGGATGCTCAACTTGCGCTTTGCTGGCTTTGCTCTGGCAGGCATAGGAGGAGCTTTTCTATCGAGTGTTGTGTTGGGTTAGATAGATAAAATCCAATGACAGCAAAGAAATTAGTGCCTCCCTTTGACCAAGAGAGTGCGATCGCCAAAGTGCGTATGGCGGAAGACGCTTGGAATAGCCGAGACCCCGATCGGGTTTCCTTGGCCTATACCGAAGATAGCCACTGGCGTAACCGGGCTGAAATTATTCAGGGACGGGAGGCCATTCGAGACTTTCTGCGGCGCAAGTGGGACAAAGAGCTAGACTATCGTTTAGTCAAAGAAATGTGGGCATTTGGCGAAAACCGCATTGCCGTCCGCTTTCAGTATGAATGGCACGACGATTCTGGGCAGTGGTATCGCGCCTACGGCAATGAAAACTGGGAGTTTAGCGAGAGTGGCCTGATGCGACGGCGAGAAGCGAGCATCAACGATCGCCCGATTGCAGAAGGCGATCGCCGATTTGACTGGGCCGCCCCAGGCGCAAGACCGCAAGATCATCCCGGCTTAATCAATTCTCCGATATAGGTTAATGCAGCGCTTTCATCGAACAAGACACCAGGGGCGATCGCCCCTGGTGTCTTACTTCAGACCCTGATTCCTCGGATTGTAAAGGTCTTGAATCAACTGCCGGGAGACTCTTGCCCGAAGACCCTTACTCTTCGCTTAGGTCTACAAGCTCAATATTGAACACCAAATCTTCCCCTGCGAGAGGATGGTTGCCATCGAGGGTCACCATGGCATCTTCGACAGCCGTGACTATCACAGGAATCACCTGCCCAGATGAATGCTGGAGCTGGAGTTGCTGCCCCAACGTAATAGGCAAATCGTCTGGAATTTGTTGGCGATCGACAGAAGCAACCATCTCCGGACGATGAGGGCCGTAGGCATCGGTTGACTGAATTTCTTGAGTTTTTGATTCACCAGGGCTCATCCCAATGATGGCCTGCTCAAATCCTGGAATCACTTGTCCAGAACCCAGAGAAAATTCTAGTGGTTCACGCTCTAGAGATGAGTCAAACACAGTGCCATCATTTAGCTTGCCTGTGTAGTGAACCTTAACCGTATCACCAGCTTTAGCCTGTACCATAACCATATTTTTCCTCAATCTACATTCCTATTAATTTCACTCAGGCAACCTGCGCAACGTCAGCGGGCGACATTGAGTGGCTGACAACCCTACAATCACGTTCCACATCAATGCATTGACGGTGCATTGACGGCAGCTATTGGGAGGCATCCGTTCAGGTTTGGAATATCGGATATTCCTAATTTAGATGTTCCTAATAATCAGCCTTGTTTTTGCCACTCGTGTGGGTCTGTTGTGGATTTGAAACCTTGGGGTTCACTTGCATCGCTAAAGGTATCTGCCCGTACAAGATGTCTGTCTGTAAACGATATCCGTTCGTAGAAGATATCTGTCTATGCCACCTTGCACTTAAAGCGATGCGGAGCAGACTCAATGTGCTCAAGGTTCATAGCAAAACATGAGCAAGTTGAATCTATTTTCATACAACTTATAACATAGCGAAAAGCAGCCCTAAGGCGCATCTACCCAGAGAAGGCCGAGACGGCTCTCTTTCCCTGCTTTCTAAGCATATTGAAGCTGATTTTCATCGCTGTAGTCAGCTTATCTAGAACATGGACATTTTTGTGGGCTCACCGTGCGCCCACAAAAGTGTCCCAATGCTCCTGGCTGTAGCTCTATCGATAGCCTTGTGATCGATAGCCTCGTGTGTATAGCGATTCTAAATCGCCTGTGAATTGTGTGTGAGCAGTGCTACTGTTCACCACCCACATAGGATTCACCACCAGGATTCACCACCCTTATAGGATTGCTATAGATAGAGATGCCAGCGGTGAAATCAGGGTTATGGCTAGCGCTGTCAGTTCATCGTTTCACGATTCCCAGCGCTTACCTTCACCGCCACCGCTATAGGAAGGACGACGGGCGTTGTTGTTATTTTCACGAGGACGAGCCTTATTCACCTTCAGCACTCGTTCCATCCACTCAGCTCCATCTAGATCCTCAATGGCAGTTGTTTCCTGCTCTTCGCTTTCCATATCAACAAAGGCAAAGCCGCGCATTCGACCTGTTTCACGATCAATGGGCATCTTAATGCGCTTTACTGGGCCATACTCTGCAAATACGCTTGTTAAATCTTCTTCTGTAACTGAGTAGGACAAATTACCCACGTAAACGGTCATTATGCTTAGCCTCCAATGAAAGAAAAACGAAGTTGAATGTTGAGAGATTGAAACTCGGAGGAAAGCCCTAACGAATGCGAGCAAGAACGAATTGAACTGCCGTGAATGCTAGAAAACCTTAACAACCGATATTTAATCCGCATCCATAATAACGTCATCGTTTTCCAGAACGCAAAGGCTGAATTTTATAACATAAAGTGCCCCATAAAATTTATTCAAACACTGATATATCAAGGGATCTGAGTCGTGAATGATTTTCGTCTTTCTCTATTGCCCGCCGTATCTGCCCGGTCAAAACGGCAGCAGGGAAAAAGCTATTTAGTGGATGATCAAGGAACGTTTTTACCCAGCGTTAGCACCATTCTTAATGCAACAAAATCTCAGGAAGATCGAGAGGCCCTGCAACGCTGGCGACAGCGACTGGGTAATGCAGAAGCCCAGCGAGTTTCAAGTCAGGCGAGTCGGCGGGGCACCTCAACTCATAAGCAGCTCCGTCATTATTTATTGGGTGAACCGTTGCCTTGCCCAGACGTGGCGCTGCCCTATTGGGAAAGTTTGCAGTCGGTGCTGGGCGACATTGAGGCGGTGCGGCTGGTAGAAGGAGCCGTGTTTCACTATGACCTGGGCTATGGAGGGCGAGTAGACTGTGTTGCGAGCTACAAAGGAGTGCCCTGCGTGCTGGACTGGAAGACGAGCGATCGCCCCAAAGAAACGGTCGATCGGCTTTACGACAATCCGCTTCAGCTCGCCGCTTATTGTGGCGCAGTCAACCACATCTATGGAGAACACGGGGTGCATTTAACCGAGGCGGCTATTGTCGTCGCCGTGCCCAATCAAGAGGCAGAGGTCTTTTATTTTGATGCGCCCACTTTGCGAGACTATTGGCAACAGTGGCAAGCAAGGGTGGCTCAGTTTTATCGCCGACGCTGGGGCTAAAGCAGCTTGAGCTGGTCAAGTAGGCGTTTGACTAGGGGTAAATCTTTCTCTCCTGGCGATCGCTCGACTCCACTCGACAGATCAATGCCGTCAGGCTGAAGCTGGCTCAACGCTTCGACGACATTGTCAGGGGTGAGCCCCCCAGCCAGTAGCCAGGGACAGTCGGGCCGAAACGATTGCAGTGCTTTCCAGTTGAGCGTTTTGCCTGTGCCTCCAACCATGGTGGGATGATAGGCGTCGAGCAGTAGCGTATCGACAACATCGCTGTAACGGTGCGTATCCGCTAAGGTTTCGGGCGATCGCACTCGAAACGCTTTGATGATCTCAATCGGGGCATGAAGCGAGTCTGGAGTTCTGAATTTTATGGATGCTTGGGTAGAGTCTTGAGAAGATTGCAGTGCCGTTCGGAGAGTGCGACAAAACTCCACCGATTCTTGACCATGAAGCTGAACAGCGCTGAGACGACCCTGGGTTACCACGTCAACAATGTGATCGATGGAGACATCGACGAAGACTCCGACCCGATCGATTCGCGGCAATGAACTCGTCTCATTCAGCGGCAGCGCATCGACAATCTGGCGAATCTTAGACGCTTCAACATAGCGTGGAGAACTGTGGGCGCAGATAAACCCCAGCGCGGTTGCCCCTAATTGGGCGATCGCCTGCCCCTGATTGATTTGAGTAATGCCACAGATTTTGACTCGCATGATTTAGGAGATAGCCTGCCGATTGCTGCTCTGAATATTGCTGCTCTAAACAATGTGTTGAAATATATCAGCTCTGCTGAGTTTTGTATCGATTTCCCTATGAATTGTTAACTCTGACAAACAAGGGAACGGAAGAGCACCTAATTCTTTTTATAATCCTTCTACACCTTTTATATTTGCATTCAAGCGCTCGTAAGATGTGCCGTCTGAAGCGCTCAGCTCTGTTTGATTTGATTCAATCTTAATTAGAAACAGGAGATCATCATTTTGCTAAATCTGACATTTGCAGCAGCAGTTCCCACCTTTGAATGGTCGTTTGATGTTGCCTTGATCATGGTGACCTGCAACTTGTTTGCAATCTCCATCGGCTACTACGCGATTCAAAAGCGGGGAGTCGGCCCTGGTTTCCCCATCGATTTGCCAGCCATGTTTACTGGATTTGGCATCCCAGAACTGCTGGCTACCATGAGCTTCGGCCATGTCTTAGGAGCGGGTATGGTTCTCGGCTTAGCAAGTGCAGGACTTTTGTAACACAACTGTTTTGAGCATTGAGGGTCGAGCTGAATGCTCAAAACTCAATGCTGCTATTTTGACTACGTTGACGATAGTTTCACTCCTCTCAAACTGATCTCTCTTGGCCGGGTTGATGCCGCAAGGTTTATCAACCCGGCTTTACTTATGACTTTTTGTGTTTCGAGCTTTTTGTATTTAGGGCTTATTTTCGTCTCGAAGCTTAAATGCAATGCCTCCGGTTCAACATCAATCGATCGATGCAAACCGATCTGTAAGGATGCTTAGCTGATCGGTTTTAGAGCGGGCTTACATCTCAATTCTTTACGTCTCGATGGTGTCTTTGGTCGTGCCTTTAAGAGAGTTCACTACAATGGAGGAGTATCGTCTCAGCACTGGGTCAATTGAGAGATCGATCGAGTGAACGTTGATGACGCGATCGCAGCGCTTCGACAATGCGAGGACGTGTTTTCTGAGGCGATCGCACTGAAATCACTGTGGCTAAAATCACCGTGTTAAAACGATTGGAGTGGATTGAGGATTGGCTATGAAATCCGGCTGGCGGATCGGTTCTCTGTTCGGGATTCCCTTGTTTCTCGACCCGTCATGGTTTGTCATCTTGCTGTTGGTCACATTTGTGTACGGCTCATCGTGGCAGGGTGAAAACTGGGGAGACGGCATTGAGTGGATCGCAGGCTTTGTCATGGCACTATTGCTGTTTGGCTCAGTTTTGCTGCATGAGCTAGGCCACAGTCTGGTGGCGTTATCTCAGGGTATTAGCGTGAACTCGATCACGCTCTTTTTGTTTGGCGGCATTGCATCCATCGATCGAGAGTCAAAAACCCCTGAACAAGCCTTTCAAGTGGCGATCGCTGGCCCTGCTGTAAGCCTCAGTCTTTTTGCGCTTCTGTTTGTGGCTCATCAAGTCTTGCCAGAAGGAGAACCAGCTCAGGTCGTGTTAGAGCGGCTCGCCTGGATCAATTTGGTACTCGCCGTGTTCAACATGATTCCTGGGCTACCGCTTGATGGCGGGCAGGTGCTGAAGGCGGCAATCTGGAAAGCGACGGGAAACCGCATTCAAGGGGTGCGCTGGTCGGCGCGAGTAGGACAGGCGTTGGGCTGGTCGGCGATCGCCCTAGGATTAGTCCTCTACATCACCGAATTTAGTTTTGCCTTCCTTTGGATTGCTCTGCTGGGCTGGTTTGGCGTTCGCAATGCTACGGCCTACGGGCGAATTGCCGATCTGCAAGAAACACTGCTGAGTCTAAAGGCTACAGAAGCGATGACGCGAGAATTTCGAGTGGTAGATGCGAAATCTAGTCTGCGAGACTTTGCAGATAGCTATGTGTTGGCAGAGACCCATCCTGAAAGCTACTTTGCCGCATCTGACGGGCGCTATCGTGGCTTGATTCTCATGGAAGATGTGCGTCAAGTTGAGCGCAGCCAGTGGGATAGCACCACTCTCCACGACATTGCTCAGCCGTTGAGTGACATTGCTTCGGTCGAAGAGTCTGATCCGCTTTCTGTGGTGATTTTGAAGCTAGAAGACGAGAATCTGCGGCGCATCACGGTGCTGTCTCCGGCGGGGGCTGTGTCTGGAGTGGTTGACCGGGGCGACATTATTCGAGCAGTGGCGAAGAAGCTCAATATTCCTTTCGCAAGCGGGCTGATTCGACGTATCAAAGAAGACGGAGCCTACCCGCCAGAGCTGCAACTGCCTGCGATCGCCCGCTCGATTGAGTCCGATATGCCTCCGACTCAACCGCAACCGTCGGTGAGTGACGCAGCTTAAGGGTGGCGCAGCTTAAGAAATAACAGATGTAATCTGCTCAACTTGATTCTGATATCTCTCATCAGCCAGCACGGGCACCGCGACGCTCGGATCAATTTCTTGTTCTAGGTCAATCCAAGAGCGACAGCCTTTGTAGAGATCGCTGTAGGGAATCGTGAGCGCTGACTGAAGTCGATATGTCCTCAGCAGCAGCAGATAAAGGGGCGATCGCGGTTTCCAGTTAAACCGTTCTGTGGCAAACGTCTCCGTCCAGATATGAAGGGGCTGAAGTTTTTCTAGGGCGATCGCCTCTGACACAGAAAAAATATGGGTAATATCAGCCCACCCTTGAATCTCTACCGTCGCCGGATGCCAGCCTGACTCGACCGGGTTAACCCTGTGGGCATAAGGCTCTTTGAGCCACTCCGATCGCTGGTGTTCGTAGGTGGGGTAGAGCCAAACGCGACGGTGCTGCACTTCGAATCGCCCTCTTTCTTCTCGAATGCCGCCCTTTCGCATCAGCAAAATGGTTTGACCGTCTAGCAGTGCCTGAATGGCGATCGCCCACTCCTTCAGCCCATGACGAAACGGCTGCCGATCTCCTGCCTCTGGAGATGCTGCCTTTGAGACCTTTGAAGCTGCATTCAGCGATTGATTCACCATCGATTCCATCTCTCACATTCGGATTGTGCAGAAATTCTCAGTCCTCGCCTCTTGTGATATATGGTGCGATATGTGGCGTTAGCGACGGCGCAGAAAAATTTGCGTGATGTAAAAGCCCCCGGCGCGATCGCGCGCCACCCCGATGCCTGTTAGTTGGTAGCGTCCGCCGATATTGTCGCGATGAGTCGAGCTGTTGAGCCAGCCTCTCAAGGCTCGCTGGGCGGGATTCATCATGCCCTGATTAAACGCTACGTTTTCGCCAATTCGACGATAGCGAATTTCTCGCCCAATTCGATCGACCCGGTCTGAGAAGCCGCCGTGCCCAAAGGAGATTTGGCGAGTGGCGATCGCCTCGCTGTGTTGCCGAGCGTAAACGCTGATGCGATCGTCGAGTTGCAGCGGGGACAGTCCCTGGTCGATGCGATATTGGTTTACCAGCTCAAAGACTTGCTGCTCGATATTGCGAATCGTCGTCTCATGGGAAGGGCGATCGCGTCTCTCCTCGCCTGGAGAGAGGATCGATTCAACAAGGGATTCATGGAGCGGCAAGACGAGAGGTTCGGGTTCAACATCTCGGCCTTTGATCTGAGCGTGAAGATGAGATGGGTTGAAGGGGCGATCGGGGAGAAGAATTTGGCGAGGGCACGGCACGGCTGTGCCCCTACCGAGAGGAGAGATGGTGTCAACGCATTGGCTGGGTTGGGGCGATCGCACCCGTCCATTCTGTGAAACGGCCCCGTTCTGTGAAACGACCCCATTCTGTGAGATGGCCTCCGCTTCCAGACCATGCACAGTAAGACCCAGACAAAGCCCCAGCCCCGTCAATCCTAATCGAACGCGATCGCTTCGGCGTCTACATCCGGATGTCAGGATGCTCGTCCAAATATTTCGCCACGGTCTGTACATCCTTGTCCCCTCGTCCTGAGCTGTTGATGACAATGTGGGGGCTACCCTCTAGTTGGGGGCAGAGGGTTTCAAGATAGGCAAAGGCGTGGGCAGTTTCTAGGGCTGGAATGATGCCCTCTAGACGCGATACCCACTGGAAGGCTTTGATAGCTTGGCGATCGGTGACGCTGTAATATTCAGCCCGTTGGGTTGACATCAAGTAGCTATGTTCTGGCCCCACACCGGGATAGTCTAACCCGGCACTGATTGAATGAGCTTCGATTACTTGGCCATCGTTGCTTTGCAGCAGATAGCTCATGGCTCCGTGAAGCACACCGACTCGTCCGTGGGTTAGGGTTGCAGCGTGCTTGTCTGTTTGCACGCCTTCTCCAGCCGCCTCTACTCCAATCAGCCGCACCGAAGCCTCATCGACAAACTCATGGAACAACCCCATGGCATTGGAACCACCGCCGACACAGGCCATGAGAATATCGGGTAGGCCGCCCCATTTTTCTAGGCACTGGCGGCGGGTTTCTTGCCCAATCACGGCATGAAAATCTCGCACCATCATCGGATAAGGATGGGGGCCTGCCACCGAACCGAGAATATAGTGGGTTGTTTCAACATTGGTGACCCAATCGCGAATGGCTTCTGAGGTTGCATCTTTGAGGGTTCCGGTGCCTGCTTCGACCGGGCAAACCTCGGCTCCCATGAGCCGCATTCGAAATACATTGAGCGATTGCCGCTCCATGTCATGAACGCCCATGTAGATGACGCACTTGAGCCCAAATCGAGCACAGACGGTGGCGGTAGCAACCCCATGTTGGCCTGCGCCTGTTTCAGCAATAATGCGCTGTTTGCCCATGCGCTTTGCCAAGAGCACTTGCCCCAAGGCGTTGTTGATCTTGTGTGCGCCCGTATGATTCAGATCTTCGCGCTTGAGATAAATCTGAGGGCCAGACCCATCAGGACGGGCATATCGTTCCGTCAATCGCTCAGCAAAGTAGAGCGGATTTGCTCGACCTACATAGTCTTTGAGCAATCCATTTAGCTCTGCCTGAAACCCGGCTTCATCCCGATATTGATAAAACGCTTGCTCTAGCTCAAGCAAAGCAGGCATGAGGGTTTCGGGGACATATTTGCCCCCAAACTGGCCAAATCGCCCTAACTTATCAGGTTGTTGTGACGAGAAGTTGGCGATCGCCCCTGAGGTCGATGGGGCAGTAACTGAGGGGTTGGGTGAGAGGGGTGCTTGTGTCACAGGCAGGTTAACGCAACGGTAGAATGACATTTCATGAACAGTCTTCATTATATAGATAGCCCCATCACAATCACAGGGACAATCCATCCAACCACTGACCGTTACAGACATGGCATCAAAACGCAAAGACAAGTCAGGCTCATCGAGCGATCGCACGGTGTATTCAGAATTTGGCTCCAGCAACAACTCGGCCTTTCAGCGAGCCGTGCCCGACCTGCCGCCCAACCAGCAAAACCTCAAGATTGAAGCCTCTCGCAAAGGTCGCAAAGGTAAAACTGTCACGGTGGTGAGTGGATTTCAGGTTAAGCCTGAAACCTTAACAGCTCTAGCAAAGCAGCTCAAAGCCCAGTGCGGATCGGGCGGCACCATAAAAGATGACACCATTGAGATTCAGGGTGATCATGCTGAGGTACTGCTTCAGCTGCTGACTCAGAAGGGTTACAAAGCCAAAATCAGTGGTGGGCGTCGATAGATTTTCTGGCTAGTAAATATCTCTGTCCAGAGTGGCGGAGTCGAGGGTGGCGGAGAAGAGATCGACAACCCTAGATTTCTTTCTTTTTCACAGGAATTCCACAGAATTCCATAGAGTTTACTCAGAGTCTGTTATAGACTATAAATAATCTTAAATAAGTATACTTACTTACCAAATTCCACCAGCCTTCAGAATTATCAGCTGGGTTCAAGATTCTGTAGGCGCAATGATGCCGATGCAGATCTCCTCTAAAAAGCACTGTTGAGGAGCGCTGTTGAGGTCATCTTTTGCTGACTTGCTGCTGCTCAGAATTTTGCTCCTGACTGTAGATGATGTTTGAGAAACCATGTTCCGAGAAGATCTCAGTGATGTTGAGCACAAGGTTGTCCTTTCTTGCTCACGTATCCCCGTAGTGGGATGATGAGACGTGGTTGCGTGGGGGCGTTTTTGGCACTCACCCCTGTGAGTGACTGTTGTTAGCACTATCCGTCGTTCAGAATAAGAAAATTATGGCTGTCGTATCCCAATCCCTTGACGAACTCTGTATTAACGCAATTCGATTTTTAGCCATTGACGCAGTAGAAAAGGCAAAGTCTGGACACCCTGGTTTGCCGATGGGAGCTGCGCCCATGGCATACGTGCTGTGGAATCGCTTCATGCGATTTAATCCTAAAAATCCTCAGTGGTTTAACCGCGATCGCTTCGTGCTTTCGGCTGGGCACGGCTGTATGCTGCAATATGCTCTGCTTTATCTGACCGGATATGACAGCGTCTCCCTCGACGAGATCAAAAACTTCCGTCAGTGGGGCGCAATGACTCCGGGGCACCCCGAAAACTTTGAGACCCCCGGCGTCGAAGTCACCACTGGGCCTTTGGGGCAGGGCATTGCCAACGCGGTTGGTTTGGCCATGGCAGAAGCTCATCTGGCTAGTCGTTTCAATAAGCCAGACTGCACCCTGGTTGACCACTATACCTATTCTATTTTGGGCGACGGCTGCAACATGGAAGGCGTCTCTGGAGAAGCCTGTTCCTTAGCAGGTCACCTGGG
>JBARXP010000242.1:0-6236 GCA_049647405.1 Elainellaceae cyanobacterium
TCGAGTTCCCCGTAGGTGAGTCGTCCGTCTTCTTCTTCGCCATCCCGTAAAAAAACAAAAGCTTGCTTATCAGGTTGTGTCGCGGCTCTGAAGCGTAGGAGTTCAGCGAGAGTATAGAATTCAGGCATGATGGTTGAAGACGACAGCGATTGAGAGATTGACTTCTCCTCCGGCGACCGAGTGAGCGATAAATGCTAAAACGCTTTGGATGCTGGAATTTTAGAATCAGAGAACAAGAAAGACAGGACGTGAGAACTTAAGACATCGGATATGTTTTGTTATGTTTTTACGGAGTCTAGGTCGCGGCTTAAACCCTTATCGTTACAAGGTAGCGTTCCCTGAAAGTCTACTCTCAGCCTTTTGAGCAGTGCGACCTTTTTTCCCTCAATATTTTCGTCTCACCCAGGGTGAAGACGGCGCGAGACAGCAGGGTTGAAATGAGGATCATACACAATACTTCCTCTCCGTTGTGATCTTAAACGGGGAAGGGCTAAAAAGGTGTGGGGCTTGCGCAAACCAAAGGGAACTAGCAACATCAGGCTGTCAAATTTAGCACCAGGTAAGCACCATCGCGCATAGTCACGAGTAGAGCCTAAATTAGGATCAGCGTTGATAACCTAGAGTCTCCATTTCAGCAAAGCAGTAAGAATAGCATTGGTTTCGCTCGAACCTACTCATGAAGATGAGTTTTGCTGGGTTCAATCTCAGGCCAAAGTAACCTGTACTCAGTCCTAGCTCAAACGGTCAGATTAACGCTGGATTAACAAATCCCCTTGCAGAAACATCCTCTCACAGAAGCATCCTCATCGGTCAGCCCCGCAGTCAAGCTGTGGGGCGATCGCTTAAGCGGCGGGAGAATCTAGGATACAGGCGGCATTGAGAATAATGCGGCCTTCGCTGCGAAGCACACGACAGGGGCGAATGAGGGTACTAAGAGCAGGCTTTTCGTCTCGCTGAAGGGTGGCGATCGCCTCCGATGCCGTCGGTTCGATCTGCCGCAGCCATGAATTGCTCTCCACATAGCTCGCCTCAAATGCATTTGCATCCACCAACCAAAAGTCAATACCGTACTTCTGAATAAATTCTTTGACCTGAGCCAAATCATTGCTGTACTGAGCGGCCATCAAATCATAGGTGCGCTCCTGAATCTGGCGATAGTAGCCTACATGATAGGGGTTAGCAATTTCAGAGCTAGTCAGCACCGATCGCTTAGATAGCGAGGGAATATTATTGGCCTGTTCTGACAGAGACGCGATCAAAATATCTTTGGGCTGCTCGGCAAAAAACTCATAGATGGCCGGGGCTTCTGCCGCTACATAGTCTGGATTGGGATAACGATCCATCAAAAACGGATAGATAAAAATGTAGACGCCCAGCAGCCCCACTAGTCCCACAGCAGGTAAGGTTTGCCCCGTGACGGTGGGCGATCGCCCCGCCACCCATCGCAGCCCCGCATCGATCAGCAGAATCAGCGCCACCCCTGCCGCCAGCGCCACGAGAATGCGAATGCTGTGCTTGGTATAGCGACTGGGAAGGTGCAGTCGAAACAGCAGCAGATGCGCCAGAAAAAACATCCCCAGGGAGGAGAAAAGAATCTGAGGCAGCACTGCTACATGGTCGGTGATTTTGGACTGAAGCGGAAACCTCTTAGGGAAGAACAACAGAATGGGTAGCACAATGCTGGCCCAAAGCTGGGGCGGACGCTCATATTTGCACCAGTTGTAGGGAAACATGCCCGATCGCTCACCACAAAACCAAAACTTGAGCGGACTATCGAAAAAGAAATTTTTGCGTCCATCCCCTTCCAACGTCGGCAAGCTACGCGCCTCTGCCGCCGTTAAGACCGGGCCATAGTCCGAAATCTTGAGGGCGTAGGGCAGCAGCAGCAGAAATACCGCACCTAGCCCTGCCGCACAAAACAGGTAATCGCTGCGGTCGGGCGAGAGGCGCAGGCGACGGTCTTGCCACCGCACCAGCCGCAGCACCAGCACCCCCGCCGAGAGAAACAGCGTTTGGGGATAAAACAGCCCCTGAAGCACGATCACCGCCAAGCAGGGCAAGAGCGATCGCCGCATCAGATAGTATAAAAACGCCAGAAACAGCGGGTATATAAAGGCTCTAGGCGTTCCAGACGGGATATCGTGGGTGTTCCAAGTCGTCTGATTCAACAACAGCGTCGCGATGAAACCAGCGGCAGGCACCGGAAAGATCATCATCGCGATCCAAAAACAGTAGGCCGTCGTGATCAGCACCAGGGGCAACGGCAGCAGCTTGTTGAACGTGATAGGGTCGATGCCCAGGGCGATTCCTGCTTTATAAAGTGCCGTGTAACCATAGGGAGCCACCGACTGAAAATAGTCGGCGATCACGTCATTGGGAAACAGCTCCGGATCGACAAACCGCCACATCCAAAAAACGTGCGATCGCACATCGTCGTGAATCACCAGGGGACTGCTAAACGCCTCCTGAAGCCCCATAAGACTGTAGATCAGGGCAAAGGCCATGCTGAGGCTAAACCAAAAGGTCAGCCGCACATCCCGAGAGGAATTGATCGGAGCGGTCAGAAAACTGCGGAGATGGGGAGTCAGCATAGGCGTGGGACGAAGGGGTCGCTTGCAAAAGCTGGAACGATTCATTTTGCTCGACGACAACCCGCAGGGTATAGCCGTGTCGTTCGGTCAAAATCCGCTGGAGGCGGTTGGATGGGTCAAACACGAAAATATCACCAAATGGATGCGCGGGTGAATCTTCGAGATCAAGAGCATTGGGCCGGGTAACGAGCTGAAACTGCACGTCATCGTCTACCAATCGGCTCAAAGCCAACACATAGGTCGGAGACGAATCGCTAATCACCAGAGGGCGATCGCCCCCATTGATGCCCTGGGCGATCGCCGGATAGTAGGCGGCTTTGTCACTCTTCGTCCAGTTCACCGCCTGCCCCGCATCGATGACACTTGCGACCCCCATGCCCAGCAAAAAAATCGCCGTTCCCGCTGTCCACAACTGGCGCGATCGCCGCAGCGGAGACGTGATTCCTTTAGCGAATACATGGGCGATCGCCACCTGAATTCCCACATAGGCCGGAATCAGATAGCGAATGCGGGTCGAGCTAATGCCTCCGGTAAAACTATCCGCGACCATAAACGGAACGGCAGATAGGACGATAACGCTCACAATCGGCATCCAAGTGGGAGATGGAGTCTGTCGGCACAGCACCCACAGCGCATAGAGAGTGAGGACTGCGACGACCAGATTCGCCGTACCCAGATCGGCGCTAAAAAAGACCCGACTGAGATTTCGCAGCCACACATTGAACAAATAATTCAAATCAGCGTTGCGCTGGGTCGCGTCCACAGCTCGCTCCACTTGAGCCAAATATTGCCCCAACGCCACAAGCCAGGGCAAAAAGGCAATCACACTTCCGGCTAAAACAGTTCCATAGCGCAGCACAACCGATCGAGACGGACGCGCAATCAGGATATAGAGTCCGTGGGCGATCGCCACCGCTCCAAACAGCAGATGAGAATACAGCCCCAAAATCAGCGTGGCTCCATATAGCAGCCAGTTGCGCCAGCAGTTATGTCGCAGGGCGTACCACAGAGCCGCACAGGCGAGAACGGTCGAAAGCGTCCAGAGGCTATATTCTCGCGCTTCCTGGGCATAGAGAATATGCAGCGGCGACAGAGACACAATGGCGATCGCCAAAATCGCAGTTCTTTCGCCCACTGGGTTGCCCCCAAATCCCGCTCGTCCCAATACATAAACGGCAGGCAACAACAGCACCCCAAACGCCACAGAAAGCATTCGCAGGGCAGTGACCGAATCCACGGTGTTAGTGCCTTGGGCGATCGCCATCACCCAAATCCAGGCTCGTCCTAACACGTAATAAAGCGGCGCATGTTCAGGATGCTGTTTGAGAGCGCTTAGGGTTTCTCCCCACGATCGCTTCACCGTCGGGGTTTGATAGTCTTGAAGCTGAGCCGCAGCAAGGATTCCCTGATCAAAGAGCTGCGCCTGCACCTGATCACGGGTATATCCCGCCACACGCACCGTCGTGTGAACCTCATCGACCCAGTAAAACTTCTCGCCGAGGTTTGCTCCTCGCAGCACAATGCCCAGGAGAATGCAGATGAGAATGAGGACGGGGGCGATCGCCCATCGAGCTGGCCTTCTCTGTGCTGGCAAAGACTGCTCCTGCACAGGTAGAGAGGACGCCCCTTGAGAAGCATCAGAAGCATCGTCAGAAGGCTTGACTTGCCGTTTCATCCTAAATCGTGACCTGAACATGGGCCGGGTCTACTCTCCTGACTCGCTGCCAGCGGGAGGTTCGATCGGAACAACACTCTCCTCTACAGTGCGCACACCTGAACCGCCAAAAGGCTCTGGCGTACCCGTCCAGGTAAAGTCACTGAGTCGGAACGTCAGCGATCCTCTCTCACGGTCAGGGTTGAAGCTCAGCACAATGCCATAGGTGCGGCGGCTATATTCTAAGAAAAAGCTATTGTCGAATTCTTCGTCTTCATCCAGGCTAATAGAGGTGCGAAATCCTGCTCTAAACGGGCCATAGAGCTGAACCGTGGCTCCACCCGATAGCACTTGGCGATCGCGCAGCCGATCAAAGTCAAACGGTGACTCGCTGCCTTCGGTGCTTTGGCGATAGGTCAGGTTAAAGCCAAAATAATCTAGAAATGGCCGCGAGAAATGACCGAACTGACCAAGCAGAGCAAGTTCTCCCGTCAAAATAGGTTGGACATCGCCACTGCTATAGAAACTAGCGACCCCCTGCACCCGTGGAACCACCGCGATATAGGGTGTCACAGGGCTAGGCGTATATTTCAGCCCCTCGTCTGGAGTCGCGGGTAGGGCCGTTCCGATCCACAAAAAGTAAAGTCGCCGCAGTTGAGCCGCCACTTGATAGCGAGTCAGGCTAGTTCGCACATTATCTCGGGGCGGGGGAGGCAGCAGATCTTCCCGGCGATCGAGCGTCACATTCGCATTGATCCGCTGAAGGGCGGCCTGATAGGTCAGCTCTAGCCCCCGCGAGTCGGGTGAGCCCGTAAGCTGAATTGTCGGTGAGGTTAAAACCACACCAAAGGTGCGCTGCACCGTCTGAAAGCCCAGAGTACCGTTGAAAAGGCGATCGCGATAGCTGTATTCAGTGGTGAGCGTGTGGAACTGAGGTTGACGACTACCGCGATGCAGAATCGGCAACACGCCTCGCTGCAACCGCACACTTCCCCGACCCTCATCACCAAAGTCTGCCAGGTCTAGACTCGTCATTTCGAGTCGCCCTTCGAATGAGGTACGAGTATCAATGTCAACATCTAGACTTGCAACCAGACCAAACGAATCAGGATCAAACAATCCGCCATCGTTATCATCTTGATCAGGGCTAGCTGTTTCATCATCGGTATCACCGCCCAACGCCCGCTGAATGAAATATTGGGGGCGAATCGAAAGCGTCGCAAAAGGGGTCACGATCGGTTCAAAGGTGCGCTCAATGTATAGCCCTCCCCGGTCTTCTCGGTCAAAGCCAAGCTGAGCAATGCCCTGATCGCGCTGATTTTCGTCAAATACAAATCGTCGTCGAAACAGCGGCAGCGAAAACCCCTGGTCAAACACCAGACGAGGGTTGCTGGCAATTAGCTCACTGCGAGTCGGAGAAAGTCGGCGAAATGTGGCGCGATCGGTGCGAATTTCAAGCTCAGGTGGAGAAAATGGATCGTTGGTAATGCGAACATTGGTTGCTTCCCAACCTTGAGAATTGAAATCGATGGTGTCAGCCTCAAAGCGAATCTGCCGAATATTGCCAGAGGCCCCACCGTCTGAGATGCCACCAGAGCCACTGCCGATACCGATAGTGAGCGATCCAGTAGTGGTGGCCGTTTCGATCGGGGGCTGTTCGTTTGAGAGCTGCCCACTCAGGGGCGGAGCTTCAGCCCGACTGCCAGAATCAGTCCGCGTGACTTCGGTATCTCCACCAATTTGAGGAATAAAGATTTCCCCTCGTGCCGCACCAATAGCGCCCTCTTCGCTGACCAAATTATATTCAATGCGATCGCCCCGCAGTACTTGCTGTCCTCGTGTCAGCACCACGTTTCCCTGGGCAACGGCAACCTTATTGGGCAAATTAACCTGCACCCGATCTGCATTGAGAACTACACCACGAACCAGCAGCTCTACATTGCCTTCTGCAATAAAGACTCGACGAATGGTGTCGTAAGTCTGTCGATCAG
>JBARXP010000243.1:0-4560 GCA_049647405.1 Elainellaceae cyanobacterium
CTTTGGACGCCTGCCCACTTCTCGGCTTCGGTCGGTGGCGCACCGCTTGAGGTTTTGAAGCAATATATTCAAGACCAGAAAAAGCCGCCCTAAAACGGCGGGGCTTGAATCCCATTAGTTTTGGTCATAATTTGTCTGGACTTAACGTTTTTAAGGGCGGGTTCGGGTCACAATAAGACCGAAAAAGAACCGAGATCATCGAAGAGTATGGGTATGGCTGATTATCAGTGCGATGTTTTGCTTAAAGGCGGACGGCTGCTCAAGGCTGGGGAGAATCGGGGTGAACTCGTGGATCTGGCGATCGCCAGTGGTCGCATTTTGGCGATCGCCCCGTCATTAGATCTCCAGGCTCCTCAAGTGCTGGAGCTGGACGGAAAGATCATCAGCCCTCCGTTTGTGGAGTCTCACATTCACCTCGACTCGGCTCTAACTGCCGGAGAACCCCGCTGGAACCAAAGCGGCACGCTCTTTGAAGGCATCGAAATTTGGCGCGAGCGAAAGGAAACCCTGAGCTTGGAGGACGTAAAGCAGCGGGCGATCGCCACCCTGAAGCAGCAGGCCATGCAGGGCGTTCTCTTCGTTCGCAGTCATGCCGATGTCAGTGAGAAAAATCTAATCGCCCTCCAGGGATTGCTGGAGGTGCGCGAGGCCGTCAAAGATTGGATCACCCTGCAAGTGGTCGCATTTCCCCAAGACGGTATTTATGGCAGCCCAAAAAATGACGAGCTAATCGAAGAAGCCCTGCGTCAAGGTGCCGATGCGGTGGGCGGCATCCCTCACTATGAGCTGACCCGCGAAGATGGCGTCGCGTCGATGCATCGCGTGTTTGATCTGGCCGAAAAGTACGACACCCTGATCGACGTTCACTGCGACGAGATTGATGATGATCAGTCTCGGTTTCTAGAAGTCATCGCGGCCAACGCCATTCGCCGAGGCAACGGAGCCAAAGTCACCGCCAGCCACACCACCGCATTTGGCTCCTACAACAATGCCTATGCCTTCAAGCTGATGAGCTTTCTCGATCGCTCTGGCATTAACTTCATCGCCAATCCGCTGATCAACATCACCCTTCAGGGACGCACCGACACCTACCCTAAACGACGCGGAGTAACGCGAGTCAAAGAGCTGTGGCAGCGGGGGCTAAATGTCAGCCTCGGCCACGACTGCGTTCAAGACCCGTGGTATTCGCTGGGCACGGGCAATATGCTCGATGTGGCAAGCATGGCCGTTCATGTCTGCCAGATGACTGGACGCCAAGAAATCGACGCCTGCTACGACATGGTGACCTGGCACGGGGCAAAAACTCTGCACGTTGAAGATCAGTATGGCTTAGAGGTGGGCAAGCCTGCCAATTTGGTGGTGCTGGAGGCTAGCGATCGCTACGACGCCATTCGCAGACGGGCGATCGCCCGCTATGTGTTTTCTCGCGGTCGGCTGATTGCTAATACCACCCCTGCCCAATCGCAATGGCAGGGCGTCGAAACCCCAGCCTTCGCTTAACTCTCACCAAATCGGCGGATTTCAAAGTTTTCGATGTTGCTTTCAAAGCGATTGAAAATCACATGAACTTCGTCGTAGCCCACGGCAGTCGAGGCTCCGCGAGGACTCGAACACTCCACTTTCATCAGCGACTGGAAGCCGCCATATTGCTGATTGATATAGAAGCTTTTCTCACAGAGAGGGTTGATGAAGCCCTCGATCGCCAACTGATTGAGCGCAGCAATGCCCAACGGACTGTTGAGAATGTAAGACCACTGAGCCTCTTCTTCCTGAGCAGTTGCAGGAACCCATTCCGAAGACAGCTCGCGACTGGGCTGATCGCTAGCAGAAGCCAGGATTTCACCCTCTGAAGGCATGGAGGTCTCATTTTCGCTGACTTCTGCTGGAGCTTCTGAGGGAGAAGTGGAGGAAGAGGAGTCAGAAGACGACGCATTGCCGGGACTAGACACAGAACAACTGGCGATCGCCCCCAAAAACAGCACAGCACCTGACAATACGGCAGGATTGAGACGCTGTTGAGGCTGACGAGAGGGGTTTTTCTTGATGGCACCCATAGGAATACCTCGCTAAGATTTTTCTGCAATTACAAATGATTTGCAGTGGATAATCTTATCTTTACGCCACTCCAAGCCCTTCATCCGGATCGTTTGCCATCAATCTTTTTTGGTCGGCGATCGCGCCTTTGCGAAGCTGAGAGAGTTGGGCATCGCTCCTGAAGAATTGTAATGGTAAGCGGCGATCGCTACTCCTACCCAAAAATCAGAATCCTGAATGCTCTGGGCGTTGGCTTGCCTGGGCGTAGCCCGTATCGCTTACCATACGATCAGAGCAGCGAGTGAACTCGGTAAACGAAACCTCTCCAAAGGAGAATCCTATGGATGCAATGACCACAAAGCAGGCACAACAAGATTTAGATGGGTTAATTGAACGGATTATTGCAGATACGCAACCTACTATTCTTTGTAATGATAAGGGCGATCGCGTGGTCGTTATGCCCCTAGATGAATTCAATGCATGGCAAGAAACGCTGTACCTTCTTTCCAATCCTGCAAATGCATCTCACCTATTGGGATCAATTCAAGAAGCCAAAACAGGGAATCTCATAGAGCGTGACTTGATTGAAGAATGAAACTCACGTTTACAGAATCTGGCTGGACTGACTATCTCTGGTTTCAAGAAACGGACAAGAAACTACTCAAGAAAGTTAACGCCTTGATCAAGGATATTAAACGAAGTCCCTTCGATGGTCTTGGTAAGCCAGAACCCCTGAAGGCAAATCTCTCTGGCTACTGGTCACGGCGAATTAATTCTGAGCATCGTTTGGTCTATGAAATTAAAGACAACGGTGTTGTGATTGTAGCCTGTCGATATCACTACCAATAGAGCAGGTAGTGTAGTGATGCTGAGAAATGGAATAGTCAGAATGGCGATCGCCCTCACGCCATTCTGATAAGAGCTAAAGCTTGCTGATCATCTCATCTACAGCTGCTTTCGCTGCTTTTAAACCCACCCCATGAAGCCGACGATACCCAGAGATCGCCTGTATCCGCTTACCGTCCTGCACTAGTTGTCGAATAGTTTCGTCTGACAGATCATGCGGGGTTCGGGGCGCGAGGGATTGCCAAACAGTAGAAACCAATAAAATTGCCACGGCAAAGACAAGAATAAAGACAAGAAAAAAAGTTAAAGGCATCATAGCGCTGTCTCCGGATGTAGCTCACTAAACGACCTGTTCGTGATCTGCTTCAGATCATAGTTTAACCACAAGGTATGAGGCTGAAGAGGGCGATCGCGCCTATCAAAGCATTAGAAAAACTCAACGTAAAGGAAGAAATCTCACCTGGCCTTCCCACTCTCCGTCGAGGCTGCATGTTGCAATCAGAACGATATCTTCAATCGCAACTCCAACCGCAACACGACGGCTGATTTCAAACAGTCCGGGCATAGCCCAACCCTCTCGAATACGCTCATACGGCAAAGTCAGCCATTGTCGCAACATCATGAGTGAGGACGATTCGAGTATTTTGAGCGGCTCATTCTAAAATCGTTGGGTCATCTGCTCCGATTAAACCCACATCTTGAACGCGAACCATATCAATCGCTACGTTTTGATGAAGGACTCCCCGAACAATTTGGTTGTTAAAATTTTCGTCAGCCAAGAATCGAATCATCGCACGTTAACTTGGCTGATGTTGTCGAGCTAACAAGCGCTCCCGTATCCCATTAGGATTAAAACGCTGCTCTGCCTCTTGGCGAACTGTTGCTGACTGTTGTTGACGTTTCGCCATGTAGTCATCAATTTCAGCTTTGTGCCTCAAGTAGTAACCAAGAACGATATAAACATCGGACACCAGCAGAGACGGATACTGCTCTGCGATTTCTTCTGGTGTGCATCCTTCAAGAAAGGCAGTGACAAGAGTATCTAGGGTGACGCGAGTTTTGGCAACACGCACAACGCCTTGTTCGTCTGCTTCTAGGGGAATAGGTTCTATGGCAATGGCTAGAGTCATTGGTAGTCTCAACGTCTTGCCCTAATCGTAGCAAATGCGGCTTTTGACGAGATTTTGAGGCCATTGAGGAAGATGTGCGATCGCCACTTTCCCCTCACCTCATCCAAAATCTAAAATCGAGCGTTGGCTGGCCTGGGCGTAGCCCGTATCGCCCCCAACTCTCCTCTTTTAACTCCTGACTCCCAACTCCTCTCTCCTCTCTTTCCCTCCTCTACGGTTGACTCAAAACGATTGTATGCGTATCCTTTTTGATTAAGCTGTCTCACCGATGGCTTAGTTCAGAACTCAAGAACTTGGCACCATCTGCGAGTGCTGGTAACACCCACAGATGGCTAACCCACCGCGACTGCTTGGGCCAGTCGGGGGGCTAACGGTTCATGGTAAACCGTGGCTGCCTCGAATTGCACACAATTGCGGGGTAGCCGAGGGACTGAGTTCTGGTTTCTTCTCGCTATAAAACTACAAAAGGAACCAGAACCTCATGTTTCAATCCCATTCGGGCGCGTTTGCGTCCACAGCTTCGGGTGACGATTTTTCCTCTCGTCCAAAA
>JBARXP010000244.1:0-18300 GCA_049647405.1 Elainellaceae cyanobacterium
GTTGGCTCGATGCCTGGATCTATGGTTCGGGGGGTGATTACCACGGTTAATTGGCTTATCTGCTCTGTGACTCTTTCACGTAATCAACTCTGATGGAAAAAGCGCTGTATCTCCTCGCCGAACTGAGCGAGCGAGACTTTGACTGGTTTGTACAAAATGGTGAACTTGTTCAGATTGCGTCGGGTCAGCCTCTGATTAAGGAAGGAGATCCGATCAATGCGATCTATCTCGTTTTGGAAGGAACGTTGGCTGTGACCGTGAACGCCCTCAAGGAACATGAAATTGCCCGGTTGTCTGCGGGCGAAATCGTCGGCGAAATGTCGTTTGTAGATGAGCGGGCTCCCTCCGCAACAGTGAGTGCCCTTGATCAGGTTCAGGTGTGGAAAATTCCCCGCGTGAAGCTGCTACAGAAGCTCTCCAACGATCGCAGCTTTGCCGCAAATTTCTATCAGGCGATCGCCATCTGGCTGTCTCATCGATTACGAGGAACGATTAGCCGTTGGGGGTATGCCTATGGCTATGGCAAGGAAGAGTCTCCAGCGATCGCGGCCAGCGATGATGCTCCGGTTCAAGCGTCGGATGGTTTAGAAATCGCTAGGATCAGACTAGACTGGCTGTTTAGCCGCCTCAAAGATGTGAAAGATATTCGCTAATTGTTATTCGCTAATTGTCTCTGCCCTCACTGACCTCGCCGCAATGAACTCACTATGATATTTTCGATTGCCCGACAAGGCTTCTACCAAGAAATTTGCCAGCCTGAAGATCAAATTGACTTGGCAAAGGCATCGCTTTACATTGCCCTCGAAGCGCACCCGAATCTACAGGTTGAAGAATATCTAAATGCTTTGGATGTCATCGCCGCAGACGTGAGCGATCGCCTCCCCTCAGAGCGTTATCCTTTGCGGGTAATTCGAGCGATTAATGAGTATCTCTATGATGAGCTGCGATTTCAGGGAAACGATCGAAATTATTATGATCCAGACAACAGCTATCTCAACTGCGTCATTGATCGCCGCACGGGGATTCCGATTTCCCTCTCGCTTGTTTATCTAGAAATCGCCAAACGGCTTGATTTTCCTATGGTTGGGGTGGGTCTGCCAGGGCATTTTTTGATTCGCCCCAACCAACCCGATCTAGATATGTTTGTTGACCCGTTCAACCGGGGTGAAGTCTTATTTGAACAAGACTGTGCCATTTTGCTGCAGCGGTTATATGGACGTTCTACGACCATGCAACCGGGTTTTTTAGAACCCATTTCGCCAAGACGTTTTTTGGTACGAATGCTGGCAAACCTCAAGGGAACCTATATCAATCGGGGAGAAATGTCTCAGGTGCTGGCTGTGATTGACCGGATTTTGATGCTATTTCCCGACGCGCCCACAGAACAGCGTGATCGAGGGCTGATCTACTATCAGGTCGGTCGCTGGACTGAAGCCCGCCAGGATTTAGAAAACTACCTCAACTGCCTGCCCTCTGCCCGCGATGCGGTTGTGGTTCAAGAACTGCTGAAGCGCATGGAAAGCGGAACGAAGTAGATTAGTCTCGTCGTTCAATCTTGGCTTCCATGGTGCTCTCCAAATAGTGACCTTCCATGACACTGCTCGACATGTAGTAGCTCGTTGGTGTCATTTGGTGCAGCGTTTCAAACCCGGTGCGTCGCTGCCGATCGCCCAGCACCCAAAAGCGTTGAACAATTGACTCTGGCGCAATCCAGCCTTCTCCCTCGACGCGCCCAAGGTGACTATGCTGAAGCACGAATGAATAGCGGCGATCGCCCAAGGCCAGCCGCCCACGATACTGAAATGTGATCGGGTCGCGTTCGTTTTCCGGAAAGACCAGCTTTGTGACCAGCGTATACCAGTCGTCGCGACTCCAGCCAACGAGAATTTTCCCTTTCACGTTGGCGGGTGGCCCGTCTCGGTTGAGCCAGCTTCCGTCTAACATCCATAGTCCTGCTTCGAGTAGAAACGTATGCGCCACAACCCCATCCCTGTCGGTTTTTGTCCGCTCGCTCAGTTACACCGCCGCGTTCAATCTAGAACGTTAACCCCATCGTATCGGTTAGCGCGGAGCTGTTCGATAAATTTCACCTAAAGGAACAGGTTGCACGGCTCCCGTTACCTCTGGCAAGTTGCCCGACTGGTTGTGCCAGCGCCAGTAGGCCAAAACAGCCATGGCGATCGCCTCTTTGTAGGCGGCGTCGATGCCTAGCTCATCGGTGGTGAGCAGATCAATATCGGGTAAGTGCGATCGCAGTCTATCAGCCAGATAGCCATTGCGACTACCGCCGCCACACAAAACGATCTGGTCGGGAAGTCGAGGCAAAAACATCTGATAGTTCAGCGCAATAGAGGCCGCCGTAAAGTCTGTCAGGGAAGCTAAGGTGTCTGCTGCACTGAGGCCGCGATCGCTTGCTTCGTTCAAGCAGCGACGGGCATAGTCTGCCCCAAACAGCTCTCGCCCCGTAGATTTGGGAGGCGGCTGGTGCAAATAGTCATCGCACAACCACTGCTGCACCAATGCATCGCAGGGCGTTCCGCTGGCTGCCCAGCGGCCATTGTCATCATAGGTGTGCTCACCGTTGGACAGCTCAAACACCGCAACGTCGATCAGCGCGTTTCCAGGGCCAGTATCCCATCCTAAAACCCCGGTTTTTTGAATGTTGTGTCGAACGGGAGAATGTTGCTCCGAGTTCAGCTGGTTTAGCTTGTCGGGTTGAGGCGGCAGGTAAGCGACATTGCCGATTCCGCCAATGTTTTGAATACAGCGGTGGAGCGTGGGATGCCCCAGTAGCCACAGATCAACCGCTGGCACCAGAGGTGCGCCTTGGCCTCCGAGGGCAATATCGGCGGCTCGAAAATTACCCACGGTCGCGATTTCGGTCAGGTGAGCGATCAGGGCTCCTCGTCCGAGCTGAAGACTGTATCCCAACGGATGATGGACAGAGACGCGGGGCGGACGATGAAACACGGTCTGACCATGGGAGCCAATCAGCTCAGCGGCCATGTGCCCCTGTTGGATATTCAGCGCGGCTTGAGCAAAACACTGGGCGATCGCATCATCCAGCTCTGCTAGGGCATCCATTGACAACGCCGCTCCGTGACACACTTCTAAGATGCGATGGCGCAACTCAGGGGGGTAAGGATAGGTGTCTCCTGCAATGAGTTGAAGCTTCAGATCATGTGTTGTGCCCGTTAGCTCAACAAGGACGGCATCAATGCCATCGACAGATGTGCCGCTGATTAGACCCACAATTCGCATGGGAGATTTAGGTAATAAAAGTTCTGAATGGTTAACTGACGAGAATCCGACCGCTCTGGCCGAGGTGTTGACTTTCTTGAATCACCTGTTGCCGCGCCCACTGATCTGCCGCCAGAATGTCGTCTAGGCTGGGCTGTGGCTGATTGTCTTGACGATGGCGATCGCACACCCGCTCAATCAGACGGGGAATATCGAGAAACTGTATTTTCTCTTCCAAGAACAACGCCACCGTTTGCTCATTGGCCGCATTTAACACGGCAGGCATAGAACCGCCCTCGCGCCCAGCCGCATAGGCGAGATTCATGCAGGGATATTTGTTGTGATCGGGTTCGCGGAAGGTTAAGTCTCCAGCTTTGACGAGATCCAGCGGTTCCCAGTCGGTAAAGATGCGCTCTGGCCACGACATGGCGTAGAGCAGCGGCAGGCGCATGTCAGGCCAGCCGAGCTGAGCCAACACGGAGGTATCTTGCACCTCAATCAGGGAATGAATAATGCTTTGGGGATGGATGACGATATCGATATGGTCGTAGTCCATATCGAAGAGATAGTGAGCCTCAATCACCTCTAGCCCTTTATTCATCAGGGTGGCAGAATCGACGGTGATTTTTTGCCCCATAGACCAGTTGGGATGCTTGAGCGCATCGGCAACGGTGACTTCGGGCAGTTTTTCTACAGGCCAGTCGCGGAAGGCTCCCCCCGATGCCGTCAAGATAATCCGGCGGAGTCCGCCTTCGGGCACCCCCTGCAAGCACTGGAAAATGGCGGAGTGCTCAGAATCTGCCGGGAGCAGCTTTACCTGATGCTGCTCGACGAGGGGCAACACGACGGGAGCGCCCGCAATCAGAGTTTCTTTGTTTGCTAAAGCAATATCTTTTCCAGCCTTAATTGCCGCAATGGTTGGCAGCAGCCCCGCACAGCCGACAATGCCTGTGACAACGGCTTCTGCATCGCCGTAAGCTGCGACCTCGGCAACCCCTGCTTCTCCTGCAACAAGCGTTGGCTTTTGGTCAAGATGGGCGATCGCCGCCTCTAGCTCAGGCAATTTAGACGAATCGCAAATCGCTGCAATCTCTGGCTGAAACTGAGCAATCTGCTGTGCAAGCAGGTCTACATTTCGACGCGCGGCAATGCCCACAAGCCGAAACTGGTCGGGGTGGCTCGACACAATATCGAGGGTTTGGGTGCCGATTGATCCCGTGGAGCCGAGGAGGGTAATTGCTTTCACAGCGCTACTCTAATGAACGAATTATGTCAGTGCCTGTCGCCTTCCCACTATAAAACGCGATCGCACCTGACCCAACATAATGTTTTCTAAGGATTTGCCTCCAATCCAAAATCCAAAATCCTCAATCCAAAATCCCCAATTCAAAGTTCTCAACCAAAATCCACTAATAGCCATGCTCCGACAAAAATTCGGCTGTAACGGACGATTCGGCAGGAGTGATGGTCTCTTGCCAGTCTCGCAATGCTCGGTCGTGCTGATGCGTCGAGCTTCCGTTTTCCTGTGATGCGTCAGATGGATGGCGATCGAGTCTCAGAAACTTCTCGACATATTTTCCGAGTACGTCTCCTTCCAGATTCACCAAATCACCAGGAGACAGGTATTGCAGATTGGTTTCTGCATAGGTGAGCGGAATCACCGCCACCTTAAACCAGCTCCCTACCACATTGCAGTCAGCGACCGTCAGGCTAATGCCGTTGATTGCGACACTTCCCTTGGGCACGATGTAGCGCGACACTCGCGAATCCGGTACGGTAAAGCTCATTTCCCAGGCGTTTTCTGTGCGCACCGAAGACTGCAAATAGCCCACTCCATCAATGTGACCCGTCACGAAATGCCCACCTAGCTTGCTGCCGACTCTCAGCGACCCTTCTAAGTTCACCACACTGGCCTGGGGCGATCGCCCCAAAGTCGTGCGATCTTGAGTCTCGGGAGACACAGCGGCAATAAAACCGTCTGTCAGAATCTCAGTCACAGTCAAGCAGATGCCGTCAACAGCGACGCTATCTCCCAGGGCTAAATCGGCGTAAAGAAGGTCATGGCTGGCATCTGCCCACGACACCCTAACCTGGTTGTCGCCCCAGGGTTGGGATTTACCAAGCGTTTGAATTAATCCTGTAAACACAAGAGCCTTATTTTCATACTAATGTACTATCTGAAAATGCTATTCGCTTGATGAAAAACTTGAGGGTAAAGATCCAGGCGGCAAAGATTGGGGGGTAAAGATTGGGGAGCAAAAATTTGGGTTCAGCGTGCTTCTCTGTCAAGAGAGCCGTTGATGAGCCAGCAATTCTCAGTTTGGTGAGTTGGCTGTTTGGCTACGCTTCCGATCCGCCCGCGAATAAATTGCGGGCTAATTAGTGAAAGCCCCGTTGGAGCTAAGATCCGTCGGCTACCCATCCCGAAGGGACTTGATCATTTGTAGCCCGCAATTTATTTGCGGCTGTTGGGGTGCAACCATAATAAGAATTGCCGTTGATGAGCCATCGAGATTGCTTCGCTCTGTACCTATCATTTGGTTAAAGTTTCAGAAAAATCTCATTTGAAACGAAGGATATCAGGGCATACTGATGGTCAAGAGAGTGTTGTTCAAAAAAACTCAATCAAGAGAGCTAGAGACTTAAATAGAGTGGCACACTGATTTCATATTTTGCCATACTCAAGTGGGGGAGAATTTGGAGGAGGTCTGCACTAGCGTTTCTGACTTTAGATTTTAAGCTGCGGCTGCTTATCCGCTGCCGTTTAACCGTTCGGTATCAGCGACAGCTCGATATCAGCAACCATAACACTCCTAACTCTTACGTATCTGAGCCGTTGAGCCCATAGGGGCTAGAGGCCACTACTTGAAAATGCTGAGCGACTTTATTAATCGTAAGAAGTAAAAAATGGGATGGTACTGGCTGTTGAATTCTAGAGTAAGTTTTTGATTTTAATGAACATGCGGTGAGGATTCTACGGACTAGTGAACTCTAGAGTGATGATAATTTATACAAAATTGCTCTATGTGAACGGCATATTGAATTTGTCCTGTGGGATGAATGAGATGGCGTAAAGTACATCTGGCACAACCGCTCCTGGTTTTTTGGTCTGACGCCCTTTGCTCAATGGATTTTGGAGGCTAAGTCAATGCTGGAAATGAAACTCGCTGGAATTGCTCTCGATGCAGCGACACGCAATCCTATCGTGCTTCTACAAGACACGACCGATCGACGGCAACTCCCGATTTTCATTGGACAAGAGCAAGCTCGTGCAATTATCAATGCTCTTGAAAAACAATCGCCCCCCAGACCTCTGACCCACGACCTGATGGTCAATGTTTTTGATGCCTGCGACCTCAATTTAGAGAAGGTTATCATTCACTCGCTGCAAGACGGCACATTTTATGCCACGCTCGTGCTTAAGCAAGGAGAATTGACCCGTGAGGTCGATGCTCGCCCGAGTGATGCGATCGCCATTGCTCTACGAACGAGCAGCCCCATTTGGGTCATGGAAGAAGTCATTGCCGATGCCTCCATTCCTGTAGATAAAGATGCCGATGAGGCGGAGCAGAGAGCGTTCCGAAATTTTGTGTCTGACATTAAGCCCGAAGATTTTGCCCAGCGCGGACGATTGAGCAGCAGCGGTGAAGAGGCTTGAATTCACAGTTATTGAATTCACAGTTATTGAGGGTCTAGCCCGTGTTTTGTCACACAGAGGAGTAGCGCGATGACTCCAATACCTGCTCCAGGAGAAACTCAGCTTTCTACCTTGCTCGCTTCCATGCATCCGGTTCTCTCAATCGATGAGCATGTATTCTGCGTCGTTTCGGGTTCCGAATCGTCTCACGCCTCAGTGACCCAATCGCTGCTCAAAGAGTATCCTGACATTTTCCCGATAGGGCAGTTTCAAGAAGAGGAGGGCACGACCCTGATCTTGAAACGAGCCGATGCCGATCAGATGGGGCTCGCCTATGAATTTGTTGCTCGGAAGATTACGCTGACCGTGCATTCTAGCCTTAGTGCTGTGGGCTTTATGGCAGCGATCGCCACTCATCTCTCTCAACAGGGCATTAGCGTCAATCCCGTCTCAGGCTACTACCACGACCATTTGTTTGTGCCGAGCGATCGCGCCGACGAAGCCATGCAGCACTTACTTTCCCTATCGCGTCAGCAGGCATCTCAGCTTTCGACCCTTCCTCAAAATCCAGTCTAGATGGGGGCTGAGGCAAAGCGTTAGGAATGAGCATAATCTTGCTGAAGCTTCGCCAAAATTTTTGCCGCCGTTTTAGGAGAAACGCCTCGATACCAAGACTCTTGAGGCAAGACAAGAACCACTGGGCCACTGCCACACTGCCCAAGACAGCCTGTTGCAACCACCTCAACGGATTCAGGGGCGAGCGATCGCAGCGCAGCAAGCACCTTCGCTGACCCTTGCTTGCGGCAGGTTCGATTTTGGCAGACCAAACAGTGATGGTCAAAGGACATACTTTAAGAAGTGCAAGAAGTGCAAAAAGTGCCTGGGCAAAAGAGTGTCGATAGCATCGCAAATCCAGCACGGGCGCACAGCTGTGCGGCATTTGTTTAGCGTGGTGCTCTGCTCGATCCCCCTAAATTCCCCTTAAATAAAGGGGGACTTTGAACCAGCCTTGGAAAGCCCCCTTTTTAAGGGGGCGGCGACAGCGGGGGATCATACGCCTGCGCGAAACACAAACGCTGTGCGCCTCTACGAAGGGCTATTGGCTTCTGGATTCTGATGAACGTTTGGAAATCTCACTAGAAACCAATTTCCTTAAGGTCAAACCCCTTGGAGACTAACCAATCTTTGCTAAAGATGCGGGACTGATAGCGTGCGCCAGTGTCACACAAGATGGTGACAATCGTGTGCCCAGGCCCCATTTGCTTCGCCAGTCTAACCGCAGCCGCTACGTTGATACCCACGGAGCCGCCCATAAATAAACCATCTTTGTAGAGCAGTTGAAAAATAGTGCGGAGGGCTTCAGGATCTTCGATTTGGATCGCGTCGTCGATGGGTACACCTTCCATATTGGCGGTGACGCGGCTGTTGCCGATGCCCTCAGTGATGGAATTACCAGAGGTGCTAATTTCGCCCGTTTTCACATAGCTGTAGAGGCCGCTGCCCATGGGGTCAGCGACAACCGATTTGAGATTGGGATTCTTTTCTTTCAAAAACATGGAGACCCCAGCAAAGGTTCCGCCTGTTCCGGTGGCGGCGACCCAGCCATCAACCTTGCCGTCCGTTTGCTCCCAAATTTCGGGGCCTGTTGTCTCATAATGGGCGCGACGATTGGCAAGGTTGTCGAACTGATTGGCCCAGATGGCGTTCTCCATCTCTTTGGCGGTGCGACCCGAGAGCTTGACGTAGTTGTTGGGGTCGCGATAGGGCACGGCAGGAACCGGACGGACTTCTGCCCCCAACGTGCGCAGCATGTCCATTTTTTCCTGAGATTGGGTTTCAGGAATGATGATGAGGCATTTGTACCCTTTGGCATTGCAGATATGAGCCAGACCAATGCCCGTGTTGCCTGCGGTGCCTTCAACGACTGTGCCTCCCGGCTTCAACAGCCCTTGCTCTTCTGCCTCTTTGATGATGTAGAGAGCTGCTCGATCTTTGACCGAGCCACCGGGATTGAGAAACTCAGCCTTGCCCAGGATATTGCAGCCTGTTTCTTCACTAAAACTCTCCAATCGGATGAGTGGTGTGTTGCCAACGGTGCCGACAAATCCGTCTCTGATATCCATGCCTATCTTCTCGTGATGATTGCCTTAGGTGATTGCTTTGGAAAATGATGGTCAGGCGCGATCACCTGTTCGTCAACCGCATCTGCTAACATCTTTATCCTTGCCAAATTCTAAAGCCTATTGGTTGGGGCTTCATCTTCAATCTGGTTTAATCTGACCGATTAATCCTGTCACAGGTGCGATGAAACAAGAGCCTTACTGGCCGAAGGCATCGCGATAAATGGCATAGAAATCTGTTTCGCTGACCAGACGAGGGTTGAGGGGATGACAGCCATCTTGCTGGGCGATCGCCACTAGATGGTCAAGTTTCTCCATCGGAACGTTGAGGTCTGAAAGAGTGTTGGGAATACCAATGTCAGCTCGCAGGGCTTCAATCCATGTGATGAACTCGGCTCCCGTTTGAGCCTCAGGGCGAACAACCCGCGCCATCCGCAAAAACCGTTCAGGAACGGCCTCTAGATTAAATCGCATGGCTGCTGGAATCATCACTCCGTTGGCGAGGCCGTGATGAGTATCGCAAACGGTAGACAGCGCATGGGCGCAAGAATGGGTGACACCCAGCCCTTTTTGGAAGGCGATCGCCCCCATCATGGCTGCGTTTAACATGCCGCCCCGTGCGGTCAGATGGGCTTCAGCTTCCGCCTCGCTAAACGATTCTCCGGCTCGTGTTTTCTTGGCAAAATGGGTTGCGGTCGCCAAATGCTCTGCCACTAACGCGATGCCTTCTAAGGCAATGCCGTCGCAGATGGGGTGAAATCCTCTCGCGAGGTAGGCTTCTACTAGATGAGTCAGGGCATCCATGCCCGTCGCAGCGGTGACACCGGGGGGCAAACCCAAGGTCAACTCCGGATCAGCCAGCACCACTTTGGGCAGCAGATCAGGGTCAAACATGATTTTCTTGGCGTGGGTTTTGTCGTCAGAGATGACGGTGCTGCGCCCCACTTCGCTGCCTGTACCCGCCGTGGTCGGCAACGCCACAATAGGAGGGATAGGCTGGGTAACAGGCAGACCGTCAGGCTTACCGTCTTCGTAGTCAAACAAATGACCCGGATGATGGGCCATGAGGGCGATCGCCTTCGCCACATCTACGGGTGCGCCCCCGCCAATAGCGATGATGCTGTCTGCTCCGTGAGCTTTGAAGGCGGCAATGCCTGCATCTACCTGAGACACCACCGGGTTGCCCCATACCCCGCTAAACACGGCGACTTCGAAGCCCATCAGAAAATTCTGGATGTCAGGAAACCAGGGCAGTTGAGCCACATCTCGATCGGTGACGATGAGAGGGCGAGTGACGCCAAGGGAAACTAAGGCTTCTGGAATCAGCGATCGCGCTCCTGGGCCAAAGCGAATTTGAGTGGGGAAGTTATAGGTATGAATTGGAGTGGTCACCGAATGGCTCCTCGTTGCCGTCAGAATAAATGTATGGAAGGGCGCACAGCCGTGCGCCCCTACGGAAATGTTGGATGGTACTGAATCTTTGTTTGTAAAGATTGCTCGAATTATCGCATGACAGTCACCAGAGACTGCCGCTCTAATCCGCTCTCAATAGAATCGCTCTCAATAGAACCGCTCTCAATAGAATCTGAATGAAACCTATGGAACAGTTTTGGCATAAGGGGCAGCTTAAAACTGGAGCTTCAGTTACACTCTCGCTCACAGAGCCGGGATGGCTTTATGGTGCAACTGTGTTCACTACCCTGCGGGTCTATGAAACATCCCTCGACCATCCTCTAACAGCTTGGGATGCCCACTGCGATCGCCTTCAGTCGAGCATGTGTGCGTTTGGATGGCGATCGCCCGACTGGAACGCGGTGCGGCTCGGTGCTCATCATCTCGCTGAGCAATACCCTGTTCTGCGAATCACGCTGTTTCCTGACGGGGCTGAGCTAATTACTGGGCGATCGCTTCCCCAAAATCTTGCCCAAGACCAGCAGCAGGGCATTGCCGCATGGGTTGCGGGGTCTGAATATCGGCGAAGTTTTGCTGCTCATAAAACGGGTAATTACTTGCCTTGCTGGTTGGCTCTCCAGGAAGCAAAGCGTCATGAGGCTGAGGAAGCTATTCTCACTGATGCCCAGGGGCGCTGGCTAGAGACCAGTACGGGCAATCTCTGGGCTTGGGCAGACGGCAGCTGGTGGACTCCGCCCTTGGTTTATCCGCCGTCCAATATGTCTAATATGTATTCTGACAATACGTATTCTGAATCCTTTAATGCTGGGCAGACCCAAAAAGCTGGGCAGACCCACCTCGACACATCCGAGAATTCTGACATTTTGCCGGGGGTTGTGCGATCGCAGGTCATTTCTAGGCTGAAATGGCAAAATGAGAGAATCAATGAGCTTCATCGGTTCGCCGATCAGCCCGCCCGATTTGAGACCTTGGCTTACACCAACAGCGTCAGACAGGTCGTTCCTATCCATACTGTGGTGGAAGGTACTGCGTTAGCCGAGCAGATTTGCCATCGGTTCAATGTCAATCATCCGGCTCTCAAACGGCTCAAGATGGTGTTCGAATAGGCTTTCAATACCTGAATGAATATTCTGAGATTCAAGGCTTACGCAAAAGCCGAACGAACAGGCCGAATGAACAGAAAATTGGGTGAAATGCCAGCAGAGCCGACAAAATTGGGTTAATATTAAGGAACATTAAGAAGATTAAAAAATATCTGTTACTGCCTTCAGAGTGAGTTTTAAGGAGGAATAGCCCCGGTGAATAAACGGTGGAGAAATGCAGGGCTGTACGCGTTGCTCGTAGTTGTCGTTATTTTTGTGGCCACTGCGCTGCTTGATCGAGAGCCCCAAACGCAAGGACGTTGGGCCTACAGCGACTTTTTGCAGCGGGTTGAGCAAGGTCAGGTTGAGAAAGTTGTTGTTAGCTCTGACCGCACGCGAGCTGTGGCAACAGCTCAAGACGGTGAGAAGTTTGGAGTGGATCTGTTGCCAGATGCCGACTTGCTCGACACGCTGACAACCAATGATGTCGATATCTCGGTATCCCCCCAAGCTGACGACAATGTCCTAGTTCGGATTTTGAGCACATTGTTCATTCCGTTCTTGCTGCTGATTGTGCTGTTCTTTGTGCTGCGACGCGCTCAAAACGGCCCTGGTAGTCAGGCCATGAACTTTGGAAAGTCTAAGGCTCGCGTTCAGATGGAGCCGCAGACTCAGGTCACCTTTGGAGACGTGGCTGGCATTGAGCAGGCTAAGCTCGAACTTGCTGAAGTCGTTGATTTCCTGAAGAATGCCGATCGCTTCACCGCCATTGGAGCCAAGATTCCCAAGGGTGTTTTGCTGGTTGGCCCTCCAGGAACAGGTAAAACTTTGCTAGCTCGTGCGGTTGCAGGAGAAGCAGGTGTTCCTTTCTTCTCTATCTCCGGTTCTGAATTTGTTGAGATGTTTGTCGGCGTGGGTGCGTCTCGCGTGCGCGACTTGTTTGAACAGGCGAAGTCAAATGCACCTTGTATCGTATTCATCGATGAGATTGACGCAGTCGGTCGTCAGCGCGGGGCTGGCCTGGGCGGCGGTAACGATGAGCGCGAGCAGACTCTCAATCAGCTCTTGACTGAGATGGACGGCTTTGAGGGGAATACAGGCATCATCATCATCGCGGCAACCAACCGCCCTGATGTGTTAGATTCTGCCCTCCTGCGTCCGGGTCGTTTTGACCGTCAGGTCGTCGTTGATCGGCCCGACTATGCAGGTCGGCTTGAGATTCTCAACGTCCATGCTCGCGGCAAAACCTTGGCTCAAGATGTCGATCTAGAGAAGATCGCCCGCCGAACTCCTGGGTTTACCGGAGCTGATTTGTCGAACTTGTTGAATGAGGCGGCCATCCTTGCGGCACGCCGAAACTTCACCGAGATCTCGATGGATGAGGTGAATGATGCCATCGACCGGGTTTTAGCTGGGCCTGAGAAGAAAGACCGCGTCATGAGTGAGAAGCGCAAGACGCTGGTTGCTTACCACGAATCTGGCCATGCTCTGGTCGGCGCATTGATGCCTGACTATGACCCGGTTCAGAAGATCAGCATCATTCCTCGCGGACGCGCAGGCGGTTTGACCTGGTTTACCCCGAGCGAAGATCGGATGGATTCGGGTTTGTATTCCCGCTCTTATTTGCAAAACCAGATGGCTGTGGCTCTGGGCGGACGCATCGCTGAAGAGATCATCTTTGGAGATGAGGAAGTGACCACGGGCGCGTCGAATGACCTGGTGCAAGTGGCGCGAGTGGCGCGACAAATGGTCACCCGCTTTGGCATGAGCGATCGCCTTGGCCCCGTTGCTTTAGGTCGTCAGCAAGGCAACATGTTTTTGGGTCGTGATATTTCGTCTGAGCGTGACTTCTCAGAGGAAACGGCAGCCGCTATCGACGATGAGGTTCGCAACCTAGTCGATCAAGCCTATCGTCGGGCGAAGACGGTGTTGCTTGAGAACAAGCACGTCCTTGATAAGCTGGCTGACATGCTGATCGATAAAGAAACCGTTGACTCAGAAGAGCTTCAGCTCTTGCTTGAGGAAAATGAAGTGAAAGTGGCGGCGATCGCCTAGCACTTCGTTCTGAATCAGCAAATATTTAGGGTTGTCCTAAGCAGGTGAGTGAGGATGTCCCGATCGACGATCGGGACATCCTCACTCCAAAATTATTACTGTTGGGGTACGACCATATTTAGTTCTGTAAATATACGGTTGAACTAAGTTGGAGGGCAAAGTAACTTGCCCTCCTTTTTTGTGCAAATCTATCCGCAGAGTCAGCCGTTAGGGTTAATCGCTCTCACTATCGACTCAACGGCGATACGAGTTGTAACGGAGAATGCTTCTATTCATAACAATTAGAGAAATCCTGACATTTTTTATTAAGATTTTGGGAAAATTAAGATTCAGATGAGGATATTCCGGATCTTGAGAATTTCATCCGTGAATATACTTATATCTCCTGATCGTCACTCATATGCTGTTTCCTTCGTCTCAAGACCACGGTGCTGTCGATCGCTTTCACTGGAGCGATTCTTCTTGTCGTGCGCGATTTGAAGAGGCGATTGATGCTCTTGTTGTGATTGATCAGCAGGGATATTGCTTGGATGCGAATCCGTCAGCCTCTGTTCTGATCGGTATTCCACGACAGCAAATTCTTCTCTCTTCTCTCTTGACTTGGCTAGATGTGCCGTCTGAAGATGCAATCGAGGAAGGTCTTGCCTTCACAAAGTTGCTCAATGTGAGGGGTAAGACCGATGGCTCGGAGCCAATAGAGAGACAACTGCGACGACCTGACGGCTCAGAACGTCAGGTCTTGTTTTTAGTTCAGTGGCTTGCATCAGAACATTGCTATTTAGCTGTTCTGCGTGACATTACTCGACAAAAACAAGCCAATGTTCAACTTCAGGCGATCGCCCAGTCGCTGCATCCAATGCCCCCGCGATCGCCGGAGGTGCAGCTTAGTTTGCACTCTCCGTCTGAGACAATGAGTGGCAGCCAAAGTCGAGAGATGTTCGAGGCACTTTTTGAACAATCTGACCTTGGCGTTTTGCTGTGCTCGATCGAAGGCAAAATTCTCCGAGCAAACGCTAAAACCTGTGAGATTTTTGCCCGCGCAGAATCAGATTTACGGCAACATCATCTCAAAGAATTCACAGCGCCAGCAGACCTAGCTCTGGTTCTGCACTATTTTCAAGAGTTGGTGATGGGCGATCGCACGTCTTTTACCTTAGAAACCTGCTATCTTCGCCACGATGGATTGCCGCTCTGGTACAGCCTGTCTGTGGTGGTTTTGCGCGATGTCCTACAGATGTCTCAATCGGTGATGGCGATTGTCAAAGACATCAGTGTTCGCAAGCAGCTAGAGACGGCTCTGCGAGACTCAGAAGCCCTCATGAATAACATGGTCAATAGTGCAGCGGCTTGCATCGTCCGATTTCGTTGTCTTGGCGATCGCACCCTGGTCTACGAATATTGCTCTGATGGAGCCGAAACCGTCTTTGGGTATACCGCTCAGGAGTTTTTGGCAGATTCAACATTATGGGCATCCCGAGTGCATCCGGAAGATTCGATCGGAGTCATGCATACTGCCTTTGAGCATATCTTCAAAGAGCAAAGCTTCAAGTTAGAATATCGCTTTCGAGCAAAAGATGGCACCCAGAGGTGGATCGCAGCTGCAATGTCGTCGCAGCTAGATCTAGACAACAACTGCTGGTCTGTTACGTCGGTCGATGTTGATATTAGCGATCGCAAACAAGCCGAAATTGAGATCGAAACCTCCCATCGACGCTATCAGGATTTGGTGAATTCCACCGAGGGAATTGTCTGGGAAGCTGATGCCCAAACCTTTCAATTTACGTTTATCAGTCAACAAGCCGAGTCATTGCTGGGCTATCCGGTCGAGCGATGGTTTACCGAACCCAATTTTTGGCAAAACCACATCCATCCCCAAGATCGCCAACACGTCATTGAGTATTGCATTTCAGAAACTCAGCAATGCAGTAACCATGACTTTGAATATCGGATGATTGCCGCCGATGGGCGGGTCGTGTGGCTGCGAGATTTAGTTACCGTGCAGTCTGAATCTGGGATGCCAACCTACCTGCGGGGGTTGATGATTGACATCACCTCGCGGAAAGAGGCAGAAGGCATTCTATCTCGATATGAGCGCATTGTGTCGGCGACTCCAGATGGAGTGGCGCTGCTCAATTCGGACTATGTTTATCAGGTGGTCAATCAAGCGTATCTCGACTGGCACAATAAAACTCAGGATGAACTGGTAGGGTATGCAGTCGCAGATGTGCTGGGTCAAGAGATGTTTGCGCAGGTCGTTAAGCCGTGTCTCGATCGGGCTTTGACAGGAGAGGTGGTGCGCTATCAAGACTGGTTTGACGTTGAAGCTCTCGGGCGACAATATGTCGAGGTGACCTATGCGCCCTATAAAGAATCAGACAGCCGAGTCGCAGGCGTGGTGGTGTTGACCCGCAACCTGACTGATTTGAAGCAAGCTGAAATTGCCCTCCATCGATTGGCCGAGAAAGAACTCTTGCTGGTCAGCGTGACCCATCTCATTCGCCGTTCTCTTTGTCTAGATACGGTGCTCAAAACGACCGTCACAGAAGTGCGAAAGATCCTGCAAGTAGAGCGAGTCTTGGTCTACCGCTTTGACGGCATCCGAAATGGGAAAGTGATTGCAGAATCGGTAGACGAAAACTGCCTTTCGATTTTAGGGTACAAAATCCATGACCCATGCCTCACCCGTGAAACCTCTATGCGTCCTTACACCAGGGGCAAAATTCAAAATGTCGCAGATGTTCACGCCTCTAAACTGGCTCCATGCTACGTCAACATGCTGAGTCAATTTGGGGTTCAGGCCAACTTGGTATTGCCGATTTTGCATGATGAGCGGGTGTGGGGTTTGCTTGTGGCGCAACACTGCACCGAGCCTCATCACTGGGAGCATGAAGACATTGATTTGCTGGAGCAGTTGACGATTCAGTTGGCGATCGCCATCCAGCAATCTGAGCTTTACGAACGGGTGCAGCATCTCAACGATAATCTTGAGCTAGAGGTTGAGCAGCGAACCGAGGAACTACAGCAAGCTCTGGAGTTCGAAGCGTTGCTCAAGCGCATCACCGATAATGTCCGCGACAGCCTCGATGAATCTCAAATTTTACAGACTGTGGTTACAGAACTAGCCCATGGGCTAGAGGTGAAATCATGCGATACGGGCATCTACAGTGCTGACCGCACGACTTCCACGATTACCCACGAAGCAACGCGATCTCTGCCCCCCTCTCGGGGCAAAACATTTGAAATTGCAACGAGTTATCATGCCGATATTTACCCGTTTTTGTTGCGAGAGCAATCATGCCAATTTAGCGATTTAGTGCCGAGCAGGCTTCGGATCAACAGCAATCAGCTGACCATACTGGCGTGCCCCATTGTGGATGATCGGCAGACGATTGGCGATTTGTGGCTGTTTAAGCCATCATCTGAGTTTTTTAGCGAGGCCGAAGTGCGCTTAGTGGAGCAGGTCGCCAACCAGTGTGCGATCGCCTTACGGCAGGCGCGCCTCTACCAGTCTGCCCAGGCTCAAGTGATTGAACTAGAGCGTCTCAATCGTCTTAAGGATGATTTTCTCAGCACCGTTTCCCATGAGCTGAGAACTCCAATGGCAACTATTAAAATGGCGACCCAGATGGTTGAAATGCAGCTCACTCAGCAAGGTATTCTCGGTAAAGATGAAACCTCGCTGCTTGACCAATACGTCCAAATTTTGCGCGACGAGTGCCAGCGTGAGTCAGACCTGATCAACAATCTTCTCGATCTGACGCGGCTTGACTCTGACACCGATCCGCTGATGCTGACCACTATTAATTTACAAACATGGGCATCTCATATTGCTGAATCGTTTATTTCTCGCATGGAGAGTCAGCAACAAACGTTTAGCCTAGATATTCCTCTAACCCTAGAGATTGAGGTTGATTTAGAGTATCTCGAACGAATTATTTCTGAGCTACTTGACAATGCCTGTAAATATACTCCGGCGGGGCACCATATTGCGATGACAGCAGAGTCTCATGCTGGGCTGATACGGCTCACGGTCAGCAATTCGGGAGTCGATCTGCCTGAGGTAGAGTGCGATCGCATTTTCGACAAGTTCTATCGCATTCCCAACAACGACCCTTGGAAACACGGCGGCACAGGTCTCGGACTCGCCCTTGCAAAAAAACTGGCGAGTAAAATCAACGCCACCATTCGAGCTGAAAGCCATGCCCACCAGCTTCACCTCATCCTGGAATTTCTTGTGCCCACATCTGCTGATTTAGCGATTGATTAAATCCTTAAATCTTAGCTATCTAAACAACATATTGTTACGACATATCTTTTGTTCATTTCGTTTGTTTAAGTTGTTTATACTTTTAGGGTCTGCTGTTGCGAGTAGAAATAATAGATAGGCATCACGCAACTGCGGGGAGCAGCCGTGTAATCTCCTAAATTGGACGATAAACGCTTGTGCGAGTGGCGTGTTATTGTCGTGGGTATAGCAAAAAAATACATTTTTAGTTTTGTACGCATTGCCTAAAAGGCTATATCAAAGCTTCATCAGGGTCTTCTTCTGTGCAATACGGCTGATCATTAAAACTTAATTAAAATCAGGCACTATAAGGTGAATGATAAAATTTATACCTGCTACTGAAGTCGCTCGGGTGGGCATTTCACAGGGGGTAGAACGTAGCGCTCGGTCTCGACTCATGCCCTCCGGCCCAGAACACTTTTTTGAACTTTCCCTTGATTTGCAGTGCGTCATCGCTGACGATGGCAC
>JBARXP010000245.1:0-19274 GCA_049647405.1 Elainellaceae cyanobacterium
GCGACCGCTCCGTATATTTCAAACCGATTGCCTGGAACAAAGGCTGGAACAAAGAAGGGAAAGCCTTGGATGTGATCCCAGTGAGAGTGAGTGAAAAACATTTTCACGTTGAGGGGCATCTCTCTCAGAATCGTCTGGCCTAGGACTCGAAGCCCTGTGCCACCATCGAAGATCAGGCGTTGACCTGCCACATTCATTTCGATACAGGATGTATTGCCACCATAACGGACAGTTCTGTCACCGGGACAGGCAATACTTCCTCTCACGCCCCAGAAGCGGACGATGAATTGATTTGCGGAATCAGACATGAGCATTAATTCAGCAGCTACTACTGGGCCTCAGAGTTATGCTTGCACCTTGTGGTTAAGCTTACACTTCACACTTTCATCTTAGTTAACCCAGATTTGATAGATATAATCCACGCAGATAATTTTGTGGAATTCTCAGACGTAAGCATCGAGCCTAAGCCGCTCAGCTTATGGTGAACGTCTTGCGTATAAGAAGAAGATACTCTACCCATACAGTTCACGGCCAGCCTAAACTATCAAATTGGTGACGGGTCTCTAACGTTAAGTGTACTAAGTGTAGCCTGTTAACACCCTGAACTATGCATTTCTGTCGTGCTGAAGTCTTAGTTTTGACAACCAAATTGAACTCAGCTTCACTTTTATAGCAGTCTCACATAAATTGTGAAAGGTGGTGCGGGCACGGCTCGCCTCTCACAAATCATTTAGGATGGATCGCTATATGAACATTATAAATTCTTTGGGCGAATTTGCTGGGGTCTGATCTTGACGTATTGCTGGTAAACAACAGGTTTTCTGGTGAGAGATGCGGTAATTTTTAGCCTGATCTCTCTTAAAATTCTAACTCTCGCTGACTTAGGGTGACTAGCCCGGCTGCGCAGGTTAGATTGTACTGCAATGGTGTGATCGTAATACAACCACGGTGAATGGCCTGTACGTCAGTGGCAATGTTGAGAAAATCAGTATGACTTCCTTCGAGACTGGCAAACCCTGGAATGTTGCTACAGTCTTGCTCAACTTCTTCAAGAACTTCACCCGCCAACCAGTAATAAGTCTTGCCACGAGGATCAACTCGCTTTTCGAATAAGTCTACATATCGCCGAATGCCTTGGCGTGCCCAGACGGCACCTTTAATATCTTGAGCAGCGATCGCCGGAACATTGACATTGAGTAAGGTGGCTTCGGGTAAAGGGTGCTGCTCAAGATGCTGGAGCAATGAAACAGCAAAGTTGGCAGCAGGCTGAAAATCGCGATGGGAAAAACTCACGAGACTAAACGCGATGGAGGGAATGCCTTCCATGAGACCTTCCATTGCAGCAGATACTGTTCCGGAGTAGAGAATATCAGTGCCTAGGTTTGCTCCGTGATTAATGCCAGACAGCACGTAGTCGGGCCATTCGTCGAGGAGGCCGCCAAGCGCTAACTTAACGCAGTCTGAAGGTGTGCCTGAACAAGCCCAAGCCCGAATCGACGGGTTGAAAATAGAATCGATTTCTTCGGCACGAATCGGCTTATGAAGGGTCAGCCCGTGGCCTGTGGCAGACCGTTCTCGATCGGGGCACACGACAATGACCTCGTGGCCTGCGTCAGCTAGGGTATTGGCCAGTGTCTGAATGCCCCGGGCAAAAATGCCGTCATCATTACTAATCAGCAGCTTCATGGTTATTGCTTTTGGTTGCCCAAGTGATCTAGGTCGCACAACGCGTTCACCCTCAATCAGGATAGACTGATGAATGCTCAAACAGATCAGTTTCTTGGTGTGGAGACATGACAGCGCAGCTCAGCGAATTGGAATCTCAACTTAAAACGCTACAGCGTGAGGCTCAGCAGGCGATCGCCACGGCTGATGCGCTCGACGTTTTGGAGCAACTGCGAATTCAGTATTTGGGCAAAAAAGGGCAGCTCTCGGTCGTGCTGAAGGCTATGGGTAAGCTCGATGCTAGCGATCGCCCTCGGATTGGTTCTCTCGCCAACCAAGTCAAGACTGCGCTGCAAGAAGGCTTAGAACAGCAACGAAATGACCTAGAATCAGCGGCCATTGCGGCGCGTCTTGCAGATGAGACTCTAGATGTCACGATGCCAGGGGTTTACACGCCTCAGGGCAAGCTGCATCCTCTGACTCAAACCGTTGATCGTGCCCTTGATATCTTTGTCGGACTGGGCTACACCGTGGCTCAGGGGCCAGAGATGGAGAGCGACTACTACAATTTTGAAGCGCTGAATACGCCTGACGATCATCCGGCGCGAGATATGCAAGATACTTTCTACTTGCCAGACGGCAATCTGCTACGAACCCATACCTCATCCATCCAAATTCGCTACATGGAGAATAACGATCCCCCCATTCGAGTGGCGGCTCCGGGGCGGGTCTATCGTCGTGATACCGTCGATGCAACTCACTCAGCCGTATTTCACCAGCTCGAAATCTTGGCTGTAGACAAAGGGCTGACCTTCACCGATCTGAAGGGTACGGTTAAGATTTTCCTCAAAGAAATGTTTGGTGATGTGCCCATTCGGTTCCGTCCTAGCTTTTTTCCGTTTACTGAGCCGTCTGCTGAGGTTGATGTGCAGTGGCGCGGTCGGTGGTTGGAAGTCTTGGGATGCGGCATGGTTGATCCCAATGTGTTAAAAGCGGTTGGCTATGACCCTGAAATCTACACTGGGTTCGCTGCCGGATTTGGGGTTGAGCGCTTTGCCATGGTGCTGCATCAGCTCGATGATATTCGACGACTCTACAACAGTGATCTGCGCTTCTTACGGCAGTTTTAGGCAGGTTTTCGTTCACCCGTTGGATTACAGAGTTTGACTTAGACCCATCATGAATCTTGGGCTCTTGGGAGAGCCATTTCGCACTTCCAAGCTAGAAGCCAGTAGAATATGAAGAAATGTAATAATTCTTAATTTCATTATTCATGCAACTGAAGCTTCTTGAGTCTAGGCGCGTCCTGTTTCCGCTTCTGCTAATCGCCCCTTTCTTTTTGTGGGGGTCGTCGATGGTGGCGATGAAGGGAGCCATTCCCCACACCACGCCAATGTTTATGGCGACTCTGCGGCTTTTGCCTGCGGGGCTGCTGGTGGTTTTGGCGGCTGCGCTGATGGGGCGATCGCAACCCAAGGGCTGGGCAGCATGGTTATGGATTTCTCTGTTTGGCTTGATTGATGGAGCGCTGTTTCAAGGATTTTTGGCTGAGGGGCTTGTGCGCACAGGAGCTGGACTAGGCTCCGTCATGATCGACTCGCAGCCGCTGGCGGTGGCCATTATGGCTCATTTCTTGTTTGGCGAGAAAATTGGCTGGTTTGGGTCTTTAGGATTAGCGTTTGGCATTGTCGGAATTAGTTTGCTTGGGTTGCCTGACGAGTGGATTTTGAGCGGCATTCAGGGGGTTCTCCACGGCGACGTGTCTTTGCTGAACTGGCAGGGAAATCTCGACTCGGCTGAATCGTGGATGACTCACGGGGTGACGCAGCTCTTTCAAAGTGGCGAATGGCTGATGCTGATGGCGGCGTTGTCGATGGCTGTGGGTACGGTGATGGTGCGCTATGTTTGCCGTCATGCTGACCCAATTGCGGCTACAGGCTGGCACATGGTGTTAGGCGGCATTGGGTTGGGGATGATTTCGGTGTTTAACGAAGGTCAGCAGTGGCAGCAGCTCACGGCTACCGACTGGACTGGACTCGCCTACGCCAGCATTTTTGGCAGTGCGATCGCCTACGGACTGTTTTTCTACTTTGCCTCTACGGGCAATTTGACCAGCTTTAGTGCGCTTACGTTTTTGACTCCGGTCTTTGCAATTTTGTTGGGCAATGTGTTTCTGGGTGAAACCCTCAGTTCCCTACAGTGGTTTGGCGTTGGGCTGACTCTCATGAGCATCTACCTGATTAACCAGCGGGATGTGTTAATTGAACGCCTGAAAGCACTGCGATCTGGGGCGATCGCCACCGCAACGGGGGTAGACAAACCCGTCGAGTCTCCTCCTTCGACTTAATTCACAGGCCCCTCTCTCCTGGCAAAATCTTTACAAAATATAAAAATTTGTTGTTGAATGGCACTAGTGCTGCAGATAGTTTTTTCATCGGAGGTCTGCCAAACATCATGTCTGACGAGCGATCGCCTGGTTTTCGCTCAACTCTCATTCTTGCGGGAGGTCGCAGCTCTCGCATGGGACAAGATAAATCTCTGATTGAAATTGATGGAACTCCAATGCTGCGACGGGTCTACGATGTTGCTGCTGCTTGTACTCGCGATGTTTGGGTAGTGACTCCCTGGGCAGAACGCTACAGAGCCATTTTGCCATCTGACTGCTGCTGGATTCACGAAATTGCACCTCCAGAGGCAGCTCGTTTTGATACGGCTCATTCGGGAGATATTTTAACGAACGCTTTATCGTTAGGGGCCGAGGAGCACATCACTGACCCCTCCGGGTTACCCGCCCTTGAAACCTCTGTCAGTACTGAAAACTCGTCCCTGATGCAGGGGCCATTGGTTGGCTTTGCTCAGGGTTTAGAGTTTTTGGTCTCACAGGGGTATGCCGCAGATTGGGTGCTGCTTTTGGCCTGCGATTTACCTCGCCTGCGGGCTGAAGTGCTGAAAGACTGGATGGCTGAGTTAGACACCATTGATGCCGACACTATGGCGGCGATGCCCCATCACTCCAACGGATGGGAAGCGCTCTGTGGTTTTTATCGGTCAGCCTGTCTGCCCAATCTGAAGTCGTTTATTGACTCGGGGGGGCGATCGTTTCAGCGATGGCTTCGATCTCAGCCCGTACATTTGCTCGACGTGCCAGATACGACCATGATGATCAACTGCAACACGCCAGAAGACTTAGAAAATGTGTGACACAAGAATCTCACCGTTACAGAGAAGAGTGCTGATGCCTGGAACCCTAGCCCATGCCGCGTGATGATGACCGTCAATTTGCCCCCGCGACCGAGCGCAACCGCCAGTCTATTTTGGAGGTGCTGCGCGAAGTTTTGCCTGCTGAGGGCGCTGTTTTAGAAGTGTCGAGCGGCACGGGTGAACATGCGGTCTTCTTTGCCCCTCATCTTGCTCCCCGTCAGTGGATTCCATCTGACCCAAACCCGATCGCACGGGCGAGTATCGCCGCTTGGCGATCGCACTCTCCTTCTGATAATTTGCATCTACCTCTGGCCTTAGATGCACGAGAAGAGGTGTGGCCGCTCGAATCAACTTCTACGCAGCAGCAAAGATTACCTGCTGAACTCAAGGATCTAGACCTTGAGCGCTACCCGGTTCGAGCGGTGGTGAATATCAACATGATTCACATTTCGCCTTGGGCAGCGAGTCTAGGACTGTTTGCCGGGGCAGGGCGGATTTTGCCTGAAGGCGGCATTGTCTATCTCTACGGCCCCTACAAGCAAAATGGAGAACATACAGCACCGAGTAATGCAGCGTTTGATCAAAGCTTGCGATCGCAAAATCCTGAGTGGGGGGTGCGCGATCTGTCAGATGTCGTCGCTGCGGCACAGGAGCGTCATTTCTCGTTGATGAAAACGATTACAATGCCTGCCAACAATTTATCCGTGATATTTCAGCGCCAGCCGAGCGAGTAAAGTCTTGCCTGATATTAGTGTTGCCTGATATTAGTTTTGCAGCCATTGGTAAAGCGCTTTAGACGGCGACGCAATCTCCTCAACAGACTGATAAAAATACTGCTCCCAGCCTTGTTCGGGCAGTCCGGCGAAGACCATGAGATTGAGCGGATAGGCTTCGCTATCGGAGCAGCGGCGAAAGTCGTCTCTGAATAAGAAAATGGCCTTCTGGAGGGCGATCGCCACCCCTAGCTCAACCATCACCCCCTCATCGGGCGGCGTGCCGTTCACCACAGCAAAAATGCCATCGCAGTCTTTGACATCTCGGACATCGGCTTGGGCGACTCGATAGGCCCAATCTGACTTCGAAAAATCGACCTGATTATTTCGCTGGAAGGGTTCCCATACGTCTGCTCCCAAGGCTTCTAGCTCCTTGATTAAGGGAGGTAGAAGTAAGAGCCGCTGCTGGGCTGAAAATCCATAGGGGTTGGCGAGATAGAGGGTTTTTGTCATGCTGATCGATGCTGAGGGTTTAGACTAAACATAGTCGATCTGTTAGCTAGACCCAACCCTTGAAACTCACTACTCGCGGACATTACAGCGTCAAAGCCTTGCTCGACCTGACCCTTCAGCCCAACTATGGGCCAGCTTCGGTGCGGGCGATCGCCCAGCGGCAGGGGCTTCCGGCTCCCTATCTCGAAAAGCTGCTGATCGAGATGCGGCGAGCGGGGCTGGTGACCTCAGTGCGAGGAGTGCAGGGAGGCTATCGACTGGGGCGATCGCCCAGCCAAATCTCCCTAGGCCAGATTTTGGAGGCTGTTGGTGAAACCATCGAACCGCTGCCCAACCATGCGCCCGATGACAAGCAGGCTGGCGATTGGGTGACTTTTACCCTGTGGCGGCGGCTCAGCCAAAAGATGAAAGAAGCACTCTACAGCATTTCTCTAGAAGACCTTTACTACGATGCCCGGAGCTGGCAAGCGGCTCAGGGAGAGGCGATTAGCTTTGTAGTCTGACGCGAGATGAACTTGGGCTGGCGATCGCCTTAAACGGCGACTTGACATTCCTGCTCTCTAGTCGTCATGATGGTAAGCTGTCTGACTAATATTTTGTTCGGAACAGGCCACAAGCTTCATTGGTGATGTGAACTGCGAAAACTCTGAGTTTAGAGGCTAACGCGATCGCGTCAGGGGAGCGCCTGCACGGCATTCATGAGGAATTGAGATCTATGGCATACGCAATTGTTTCAACGAGCGGTACGCAGTTACGGGTAGAGCCCGGTCGGTTTTACGATGTCAACCGCATTGTTGCCGAAGCAGATGAGGCGATCGCGCTCGACCAGGTGCTGTTTATTGAAAATGACGGAGACGCGATGATTGGTCAGCCTCTGGTCGAAGGGGCTGTTATCGAAGCAACGGTCATGCAGCATCTCCGGGGCCGCAAGATTATCGTCTACAAAATGCAGCCGAAGAAAAAGACCCGTAAAAAGCGTGGCCACCGCCAAGAGCTGACCCGGATTATGGTCAATTCCATCAAAGTCAACGGCACGGTGATTGCAGAAGACGATGAGGCTTCAGCAACGCTGGCTCCAGCAGACGAGGCTCCGATGGTTGAAGCTGAACAAGAAACAGAAGCACCTGAGTCTACTGAAGCAGAATAGGCAGCAGTCGTAGCCCAAAAGCCGTTATGTCAGGATTTTCAATGGTCAAGATTTTCATTTCGGTAAGCTAGAAGCTATCGTCGCAGATTTTCAGTTATGCTCTGAATAGAGTACTAAGTTGCTGATAGGCGGCTAAAGGCATACTCAATCCAGAGATTCAACCAAAAGCGAACAGGCAAAGAGTAAGGGAAATAGAGAAGCATGGCTCATAAGAAAGGAACAGGTAGTACTCGTAACGGTCGTGACTCTAACGCCAAACGTTTGGGCGTTAAGCGCTATGGCGGTCAGGCTGTTCGTGCAGGCAATATCCTCATTCGTCAACGCGGCACCAAGGTTGCTCCTGGCTTTAATGTTGGCCGTGGCAACGACGATACTCTGTTTGCGCTAATCGATGGGATTGTCACCTTTGAGCGCAAAGGTAAGAGCCGCAAGAAAGTCAGCGTCTATCCTGTGGCTGTTGAGGCTTAGAGCTGATACGCCAAGAGCTTGAGTCGCTGAGTTGGCTACAGATTGCGCGAAAGCGCCAATAACGTAAGCGGTAAAGCCCCATGTCAGCTCATGATGTGGGGCTTTATCATGGGAATTTAGATTAATTCTGATTTGAACTGAGTTATGGCAGGACACAGCAAATGGGCCAATATCAAGCGGCAAAAGGCCAGGGTTGATGCCGTTAAGGGTAAAACCTTCGCCAAAATTTCTCGGCAGATTATTGTCGCTGCCAGAACCGGGATTCCTGACCCTGAAGGTAATTTTCAGCTCCGTACTGCGATCGAAAAAGCAAAAGCGGCAGGCATCCCAAACGACAATATTGATCGGGCGATCGCCAAAGGGGCAGGCACTCTAGGCGGCGACAATGACGCTCTCGAAGATATCCGCTATGAGGGCTATGGCCCTGGCGGAGTCGCCATTCTAATCGAAGCCTTAACGGATAACCGCAACCGCACGGCGGCTGACCTGCGAGCCGCCTTCAGCAAAAATGGCGGCAACTTGGGCGAAACAGGCTGTGTGAGCTGGATGTTCGAGCAAAAGGGTGTGGCTTCAGTGCTTGGCCCCATCAATGAGGATCGACTGTTAGAAGCTTCTTTACAGGGCAGCGCTGAAACCTATGAACTTACAGAAGTAGATGAGACCGAAGGTGCAGAGGTGTTTTCTGATATGGGCCAACTCGAAAGTCTGGTTGGCACGTTGAAGCAGGCGGGGTGTCAAGTGAGTCAGGCAGAACTGCGGTGGATTCCGGGCAATGTGATTGAAGTGACCGACGAAGAGCAAGCGCGATCGCTCTTGAAGCTGATGGATGCCTTAGAAGACCTCGATGATATTCAGAATGTGACTGCCAACTTCGACATGTCTGAAGATTTGCTTGCCATCAGTATGACTTGACGCGATATTCAAAAAAAAATCCCTAGCCGAAGCCAGGGATTAAGAATCAGGGTGCATCTACCATTCCTTTCTCCTCAAAAACAGAGGTCATATCCGGAAGATCTGAAAATGCAGGTGCGGGCAGAGAAATAGGGCAAAAAAAATCCCCAGCCGAAGCCAGGGATTAAGAATCAGGGTGCATCTACCATTTCTTTCTCCTCAGAAAACAGGGTCATATCCGGAAGATCTGGAAGGAAGTGTCGGCAAAAATTCTAGGCAAAAAGAATCCCTAGCCGAAGCCAGGGATTAAGAATCAGGGTGCATCTACCATTCCTTTCTCCTCAGAATATAGGGTCATATCCGGAAGATCTGAAAATGCAGGTACGGGTAGAAATAGGGCAAAAAAAATCCCCAGCCGAAGCCAGGGATAAAGAATCAGGGTGCATCTACCATTCCTTTCTCCTCAGAATATAGGGTCATATCCGGAAGATCTGAAAATACGAGTGCGGGTAAAGAAATGGGCAAAAAAAATCCCTAGCCGAAGCCAGGGATTAAGAATCAGGGTGCATCTACCATTCCTTTCTCCTCAAAAACAGAGGTCATATCCGGACTCTTTTTCTGTCTTGGAGAAATTCTCAGACTTGCATCTGGGCGATCGCCCCTTGTTCTGTTCGTTGAGCCACAAGCTCAGCCCCTAACCGAATGGCCTCCATCATGCTTTTGGGGTCAGCGATGCCTCGTCCTGCGATGTCGAAGGCTGTGCCGTGATCGGGCGACGTTCGGACAAAGGGCAAGCCGATGGTCGTATTTACCGCTCGGTCAAAGGCCATGAGCTTGACAGGAATCAGCCCCTGGTCATGATAGAGCGCCAGATAAGCATCATGGGCATTGACCGATGGACGAGTGCCAAACCAGGCTTGTCCCGGCTTAACCCAGAGCGTGTCGGGCGGAGTCAGGCCATCCAACGTCACTTGGGGATGGCGATCGCCCATAGCCTGTAACCACGAGTGCAGCCAATCCTGTTCTTCACGGCCAAGCTGCCCCTGTTCGCCACTGTGAGGGTTAAGTCCTGAAATGGCAATTCGGGGTGATGCAATGCCAAAATCTCGATGCAGACAGTCGTAGAGTAAATCGAGTTTTCGTGTCATCAGCTCAGGGGTGAGGGCTGTGGGCACATCTCGCAGGGGAATATGGGTCGTCGCTAGCAACGTCCTCAGCATCCAGCCTGTATGGGGCGATCGCGCCACAAACATCATGCCAAAGCGATCGACCCCTGCTTTTTCGGCCAGCAGCTCGGTCTGACCGGGATAGTGATGTCCAGCAGCTTTCCAAGCTGATTTGGCAATGGGAGCCGTGACCACTCCATCGGCGTGACCGTCTAACACATGGGCGATCGCCGCTTCTAGATAGCGAAAGCTCATTTCTCCAGACTGAGGCGTTTCTTGTCCTGGTTCACAGATCAGTGAGACGGTTGCGACTGGAACGTCCCAAGGGATATCGATCAGGTTGAAATCATCAGGATGGGCGATCGCCGCCTCTGGGTTCTCCTCTCGCAATCGCTGATAGCTATCCAAAAGCTGCGATCGCGTCCCGACCACGGTAATCTCTGCAACCTGCCGCACGGCTGGATCGGCAAGCGCCTTGAGCACCACCTCTGGGCCAATGCCTGCGGGGTCGCCAGTGGCGATCGCCAGCCTTGGCCGTGACGGGTCAATCTGTGAAAAGTTAGGCAATCGAGAAGATGACATCGGCATGACTAAACCTGAATGCTCAGCAATCAAAAGGGTAACGATCCTGAAAAACGACCGTGAACGGATCACGAACTGACCTAAAATACGGTAGACCCTGATTTAGGGCGATTCCTCCGCTGGGAGGCAAAAATAACATTGATGTTAGGAGGTCATGATTGTGATGGGTGGAGAAATGTTTAACGCGGGCATTTTGTCCTTTACTTTGATTTTGGTGGGGTTGGCGTTTGGATTTTTATTATTGAAGCTTCAGGGTGGCGAAGAGTAGACGTATATTTCTTTGAAATACGCGCTTAGCCCCTCAGATCTGTCGAGCCTGCTGAGCCAGGGTCGATTGAGCTAGGAGCTGAGTTGCTTGGGATGCAGGAACAGGAGCGGAGAAAAAATTTCCTTGCCCCAATTCGCATCCCAGGGTTTTAAGCCACTGCAACTGCTGAAATTGCTCTATCCCCTCTGCAATTGCGTTGAGTTCGAGTAAATTGCTCAGCGCCACGATAGATTCGGCAATGACCTGATTGCGAGCATCAGGCCGAGCCGGACTGACAAACGCCCGGTCAATCTTGAGGGCATCGACGGGGAGCCGATGCAGATAGCTGAGGGAAGAATAGCCTGTGCCAAAGTCATCAATACTCAGTCGCACTCCGCGACGCTTGATTTGCTCTAGCAGCTCAAGGGTGGCTTCAATGTTCTCAATCAACATGCTTTCGGTGATTTCGAGAATCAGGGTATCGCTGCGAAGGCCGCTTTGGCTGAGTGCGTTGTCAAGATGATTGAGGAGAAAACCATGGAGCTGCTGGACTGATAAATTGACGCTAATTTTTAATGCGGCATCTGGAAACTGCCGCTGCCAGCTCACGAGCTGATGACAGGCTGTATTTAAGACCCAACGGCCTATCGGGACGATTAGCCCTGTTTCTTCGGCGATCGCAACAAACTCACTTGGCGGAACCAGCCCTTGTTTGGGGTGGTTCCATCGAATGAGGGCTTCAAAGCCCTGAATATGCTGAGTCTCTAGGGAAACGATGGGCTGATAGTGGAGCACAAACTCGTTTCGATCTAGAGCTTTTCTCAAATCTTGTTCAAGGTGGAGCCGCCGCACGACCTGGAGGTGCATGGCTGGATCAAACAGGGCATATCCGGCTCGTCCATGATGCTTTGCCCGATACATGGCTAAGTCTGCGTCACGGAGTAAGTCTTCAGCTTGCTGATGATGAGCAGCGTTGCCAACAATGCCAATGCTGCTGCTAATGACCACTTCTCGGTCTGAAACCATGAGGGGCGATCGCAGCCTGTCTAAAATGCGCTCCGAAACCTGTATTGCGCCGTCAATGCTGTCTAGATCTTCTAGCAGAATGACAAACTCATCTCCTCCCAGGCGAGCGGCGACATCGGTTTCGCGAATAAAGTCGGGGAGCAAATTTGCAACAACGCGCAATAACTCATCTCCGACAGAGTGCCCCAAGCTATCGTTCACTAATTTGAAATTGTCGAGATCTAGAAACATGACGGCAAACTGGCATCTGGGCTGGCGTTTGGCTCGCTTGATCGCCAAATTGAGCCGCTCTATTAAGAGACTTCGGTTGGGTAAGCCAGTCAAACCATCGTAAAGGGCATCATGCTTAAGCCGATGCTCGACCCTGACGCGATCGCTCACGTCGCGAGATGCGGTTTGCCAGTGGATGACTTGTCTCGCTTCATCCATGATGGGCTGAGTTAACGTTTCTAGCCAGATAAAATCTCCTGCTTTCTTGCGGATGCGGTAGGTGTGGGGCACGGACTTACTTTCGAGCGAGACCCTCTGAAACTCTTGGCGAAAGCGATCGCCATCATCCGGGTGAACCCATTCTTCGGGATGATGCCCGATCAGTTCTGCGGGGTCATAGCCCAACAAGACTCTACTGGAGGGAGTGACGTAGACGTAGCGACCCTCAGAATCATGTAAGCAGACCAGGTCGCTCATGTTTTCGGTGACGAGGCGCAGCCGTTCTTCGCTTTCGCTCAGGGCTGCTTCGGCGTGTTTGCGATCGCTGACATCCAAAATCAACGTATCCCAGGTGACATCGCCGTTGTCACTCCGTTCAGGCCGACCTGCGGCTTCAAGCCATTTTCGCTGCCCCGAAGGGGTGACAATGCGCCACTGCCAAGACCAGGGTTGCATAGTCTGCGCCGAAACCATGACAGACTCATACATGGCCGCTCGATCATCTGGGACAACCATATCCCAAAGAACTTTGGCATTTTGGATAACTGTTTCAGCTTCGACTTCCCATAGCTCATAACAGCCACGACTCATATAAATGACTTGATCAGAGCCGTCAGGATGGATCACATACTTAAAAATCGCTCCGGGCACATTTGCGGCGATGTTGCTAAAGCGCTGTTCACTTTCACTTAGGGCGGCTTCGGCTCGCTTGCGGCGTTTGACCTCTTGGCGGAGGAGGCGATTCCACACCACGACCACCACCAGCGCCGCAATCGAAAGATAGATAACTAGGTCAACTAGGACATGGCGGAGTTGCTTCCATCCAAACAGCGGCTTGGGTTCTAACCATCGCTCAAGTGCTTGGTAATAGGCTGAATCTGCTTCAGAGATCAGCGGTCTAAGCTGGCGATCGATGGCGGCAAGTCGCTCCGCATTTTCCCCATCTGACGCGATAAAGTGTAGTCGCGAAGGGTAGACCAAAATGTTGGTTGCGACGACCTGGTATTGAGCTTCGACTTGCTGTCCAAAAAAGCGATTGACGACACCTGCATCGACCTCGCCCTGATCAAGCATCTGAAACATCGCTTGAAAGTCAGCGACTTCAACAAACTGGGGCTTGATGTTAAACAGCTGCGCTTGTTCAGCTAAAACGTCGTATTGAATGCTGTCTTTCAAAACCGCAACTTTTTTCTGGTCTAAATCTAAGATTGAGTCTAGTGATACGTCTGAGCGAGCATAGATTTCTGACCAACTGGAGAGCACGACTTCTTGATTAAAGTCAAAGCGGCGATCGCGCTCCTCAGAGTAGGCCGCGTCTACCATGAGATCGAGCTGCCCTTGCTCCACGGCTTGCAAACACTGTTCCCACTCGCAGGAAATGTATTCTAGCGACCAGCCTTCCTCGTTAGCGATATGTTCAAGCAGGTCAACCCAAAATCCTGCCGCCTCTCCCTCGTCGTCCGTGAAAATCTTGGGATGATTTTCATACACCCCCACTCGCACAAGATCTGTCGAACCTTGGGCTAATGCGGGATAGATTCCCAGTGAGAAAAGCGCTGTTAGACAACCACTCAGCGCTGCTACAACGTTCATAAAATTTTGTAAAACCAGTGACTAACAGGTTGAATCCAGGTTTGTTTATAAAAAATAAGTGCGGCTTAGGCTTCACAACTCGTCGCAAATCGTTCAATCAATAACGATCGCCATTCGTAGACGATCGCCCTTTCAATGATGCTCCTATCCTAACTGTATAGAGAATCGAGAGCGTCGCAGGATAAGTTGTTTATCTTGCAGTGAGTGAGTGTTGGGCGATCGCCCCATGCATAACTTCAGTTGTCGCGTCAGAAAAAGTCTCTCTAGTCTGCCAAAATCGCATCGACTAAAGGCTCAGCCCCGTAGCGAATGGCATCGGTGCAGGGCAGACCCAACTCAGCATGGGTTTGGGCGATCGCCCGTTTTGCCTCTTCATCCGAAAGCCCGAAGGTGTTGAGGGCAATGCCTGCGACTTTTGCGGGGTAAAACGTGCCTCCCCCGGCAGCGGTCATCTCACAGAGCCGAATGGCTTCGGCAAGAGGCGGAATCTCAAAGTCAGGAAAGTTTGCGATATGGGTTTGCCCGACCCGATGCACCATGATCAGATGAGTCGGCTGGCTGCCGCGCATGAGCGGCAGAGTGGCCGTAGACGCCGGATTCATGAGAGAACCCTGGCCTTCGACATGAACGATGTCGGCCTCTTGTGCCTGACGCAGCACGGCCTGTTCCACAGCTCCTGCGGCAAAATCAATACGCACGGCATCGAGGGGAATGCCGTCGTGGCCGAGCATCAAGCCCGTTTGCCCGGTGGCGACAAAGGCCGATCGCAAGCCTTTTTGCTTGCTGACCCGATGCAGCTCCAGACTGGTGGACATTTTGCCGACGCTCATGTCGGTGGCAACGGTGAGCACTCGCTTACAAGCGAGCGATCGCGCCTTGCCGCTGCCGACGCTCAGCCCCGTGGGTTCCTTTCGCACATCCCAAAGCCACTGGTCGGGCTTCAGAAAACAGGTTAGGTCAGAATCGTCGGCCATGGACGTGTGCAGGCCGTTGACGACGGATAGCCCTTGTTTGACGCCCTGGCGAACTTCTTGATACCAGGCTTCGGGCAGGGCTCCGCCAGAGGGTGCAATGCCGATCGCCAACACATCAGGCTTATGGGCGATCGCCTCAAGCACAGAGCCAACAATCGGCACCTCTCGCTGAATGCCCGTAATCGCAGGAACTGAGCCACCCACACAGTCTTTGTCGATCACCGCCACAATCGGCAATTCGCTATAGCGGAGGAGGGAAATTCCGGTTTTGCCGCCGGAGTTTTTGAGCCCTTCGTGGAGGAGAATCGCCATGCGGTGATGAGGTTTGAGAAGCATAGAACAGTTAAGAATGACATCGGGTTACGCCCAATCCAGGCAAATCTTGGGGCATGAGACAGCCGTTTTCCATCGTCGCGCCGATGAAGGGATCATCCTTGAGGTTGAGGTGGCTGTCGAGGTCAAGATGGGTAGCGAAAGAGGCAAGCTGCGCCGCCGCCGTATTGGATAGGGCACTGTCAGAATAGCAGCCAAACATGATGCCAAGACCACAAGCTTGAGCCGTGTGAACCATGCGCAGCGCTTCTGAGAGTCCTCCTGATTTCATCAGCTTAATGTTGATACCGTGGACTCGATCGGCCAGAAAAGGAATATCGCGACTGTTGAAGCAGCTCTCGTCTACAAAAATCGGCAGCGGCGACTCTCGATACAGCATTGGCAAATCATCTTCCTGCCCCTTGGGCAAGGGCTGCTCGATATAGGTCACGCCCTGGTCGGCTAGCCAGTGACTCATCACTAGGGCATCATCGACAGTCCAGCCGCCGTTGGCATCGACGCTGAATTTCGCATCTGCCGGAGCTTCGTCCATAACGGCAAGCATCATGGCGCGATCGGCTTCGATTCCAGCTTGGTTTCCTAACTTGACCTTAACGGCTCTGACCTGCGTGGACTGTAGCCAGTGACGCATTCGCTCTCGGGCCGCTTCGGGAGAGCTGATGCCAATGGTGACGGAGGTCGGCTCAATGATCGTGCGATCGCCACCCCACAGCTTCCAGAGAGGAATGCCCAGAGATTTTCCGACCCAGTCGTGAATCGCCAAATCGAGAGCGTTGCGAGCGGCAGAGGGCAGCTGCTTCTGCTTCAGCAGGGCCTCAATTTTTTGCTGATCGTGGGGAGCCACATCGCTTAGGGCAGGGGCGATCGCCACCAGCGCCGCATACAACACCTCAGTCGTTTGCCGCCCCCCAACAGAGAAAGGAGACGCTTCTCCCCAGCCTTCGATGCCATCGTGCTCTAGCCGCAGCCACAGATTTGTGGTGTTGGTGCTTGTGCCTCGGCTAATGGTGAGGGCAAAGCGCTTGTGAACGGTAAACGGTTCGACGGTAATTTTCATGGCGATCGGCATACTACAGCACTGTTCAGAAATCCTACACCCATATTCCCTTTCCGGTTGAAGCCGCTGAGCATTTTAAGGGTTAAGCCGATATCTAGGGCGTTCAGCACGTTCAAAGGTTTTACTGAACGGCGTCTTGCTTCACCCCATCGGGTTAGCTCTGACGACATTGCCGTCTTGTAATTTGCATACTACAATGTATTACATCAAGCCCAAGAGGGCGTTTTACCCGTTCAGAGGTGCTTTCACATGTTGGCCCGCATTGCATTCAAGCCATCTTCTCGATGGACTGGTCGATGGACTGGGTGGTGGATGAGGCACTGGCGGCGATCGCCCGCTTCCCCTTTTCCAAAAACCACCCCAGATCCTCAAATTTCCCATTCTGCCGATGAGTTGGCAGAGCAGCTCAACCACCAACGACACCAAATAGAGGCTCGTTACCTCTTAGAACGTCTGACTTTTCGTTAGCTAAAGCGTTGCGAAACGTAGGACTCAGCTCCATGCTGCGATCGCAGCGTAGCCCCCTTACCCCACGAGGTGAACTGATCATGACTGTGCCCCCCCAAATGATTTTCACACCCACAATTTCTTTGAATGCCTATCGATTTACGTCCCGTGCCTTCGAGGCAGGCTCAGATCTTCAAGCGATTGCGGATTTGATTAACACGTGTCACAAGGCCGACCAGATTGAGCGGTACACGTCTATTGCGAGTCTAGAAGCTGACTTCAAGCATCCCAATCTAGATCTCGCTCGCGACGTGCGGGTTTGGGAAGATGGCGATCGCCAAATCGTTGCCTTTGCAGGGCTTTGGATGGCGGCAGAAACCCATGACCCGCTAGAGGGAGACCTGTGGTTTCAGCTCCATCCCCGTGTTCGCCATGCTGGCGTGCCTGCACAACTGCTGACTTGGGCAGAAGCCCGGATGCGTCAGATTGGAAGCGATCGCGGTGTTGCAGTGAATCTGCGAGGCAGCAGTCGCGAAAGCCAGATCGACCGCATCCGATTTTTTGAGGCCAATGGGTTTAAGGCCGACCGCTGGTTTCACACCATGGGGCGATCGCTCGTGAATTCTCCCCTGGCTCAACCCCAGATGCCTGACGGGTTCACCGTTCGCCCGGTGCAAGCTCTCAAAGAGGCCGAAGCCTGGGTCGAGATGTTTAACCAGTCATTTATCGATCACTGGAACCATCACGACCTCACCTTGGAGGATTACTATCACGAAGTCGAGCAAGACCCTGAGTACAAGCCAGAACTTGATTTAGTGGCGATCGCCCCCGACGGCACTCTGGCTGGATTTTGCGTGGCCGCTATTGACACCGCCGACAATCAACAACGCCACTGCCGCGAAGGTTGGATCAATCTTCTTGGCACGCGTCGAGGCTTTCGACTCATGGGGCTAGGACGGGCTCTGCTGCTGCAAGGACTCCAGTGCCTCCAGCAACACGGTATGGACTATGCCAAAATTGGCGTCGATTCCCAAAACCCAAATCAGGCGTTTGCCCTGTATGAGTCTGCTGGGTTTCGCCATTTGTATACATGCCCGACCTTTATCAAGCCCTTAGATTCATAAGGGCAGTTGAGTCGGATGCGGTTCAGGGGGGATACCTTGATGACTGCTCCGGCTCGCTTTAACCGTTGACTAAACCCATTACCGACCGAAATCTTGAACTCTGCAGCGCGACGCGCTGATGTAAAACCAACATTTTTGGGGAAACTGCACACTGCGCGGCTTCCCCAAAAATATCTGTCCTTACCTATCCGCGCATTGCTATGGGGGCCACAACTGTGGGGCCTCTATTTTATTTGTGGAGTGGCGGCGTTTTGGGTTGAGAGCGGTTCTTCATGTTGAGAATTATTCTCTGAGTCAGGAATGCTCAACCTTAAGAATGAATGATGATATGAGGAGATTTCACTTCAATCTGAGTTTAAGCTGAGTTTAAGAAAGTGATGGAAATCACAGTTTTGAATGATATATTCGCGATAAGGAACATAATATGCAACAGACTCACTCCAGATACTTGTTCCCAAAATTGATGCTCACATGACGAGTTGCAGAATTATTCTCTTAATATCTAAGTAAAGGAGTGTGTTAGCGCATTGCAGTGGGTTGTCAGCGGCAGGTTTCGATCTAATCCTGATGAGTGACGTTAGCAGTTGCGATCAATAAGGGGTTATTGTGCTGACTTTTAGCTATCGTTTATCTGCTGTTGTCAAATTTGCTGTTGTCAATGTGAGCAGAATGTTCACACCACATTCATCGATACCCATTGATGAACTTGCCATATAAGATGCTCTCCATCATTCGGGGTTTGTGCAACGCCGTCTCTCTCGATTACGGTTTTATGATGCTCTCAAGATCGAAAGTTTATTTCACTATCAGTTTTACTGACTGATAATAAACGTGGGTTTTAGATTTGGGGTTGTTGATCTAACCAATGGCTGTGGAATTTGTCTGTAGAATTTACCCAGCGGAGAAATTTTGCGGTGTGTGCCAAAACTGGCAAAGTCCACGGTTTAAGTCAATCTGGCTAAGTCAAACTAACGAAGTCAACGTTGATTGGCCTGACCTAGATAGGGATGCTGAAAATCGGAGCTATTGGGCGTATCTCACTAGAATAGAAAGGCTTTTGCCATCATTCCCTTAACGGTATTGATATGTCGTGAGCCTTTGACTCTGAAAGGGTTGCCAGGGCATTGCCCAGTTCTGGCACTATCAAAGCCCGTCCCAATTTGAAACGAGATACCGTGGAGGAGTGCATCTACCCATGCATATTCTTTTCTCCTGTGTTTGCTTGCTCAAGACCTCGCGCTAACACTCAATGCCACATACTCCTTTTACAGAAGAATGGATTCAACAGTTTTCTGACCCCTATGCTGTCTTGGGGGTGTCGGTGTCAGCAGATGATCGCCGTATTCTCAAGCGGTTTCGTACACTTGCAAAGTTGCTTCATCCTGACAGTCATCATCTCACTGACCCTAAGGAAAAGGCGATCGCAGGTCAGGTGTTGGCTAAGCTGATTAACCCAACCTATCAGCGCCTTAAGCAAGAAAAGGGGCGAGCTGAGTCGCTGGCGCTGTTACGGTTTCGGGTTCGACGCATGACTCGCGATGAGCCTTTGGCTCCGACCAGCGAGAAGGCACGGCGACTTTTGAGGACGGCTGTGCCTGAAGTTGAGGTTTTTTATGAGCAGGTTGTGGCTGAGCTGGCTGAAGCGCAGTTGAGTTCCTTGAGTCAGTTTGATGTGGTGACGAAAGAACTCTCTGAGTT
>JBARXP010000246.1:0-16168 GCA_049647405.1 Elainellaceae cyanobacterium
TTCCTTTGCTGAAGATGGGTGTCGGATTCGCAAAGACCACTCACCGCAGAACATGAGTTTACTGCGACACATTGCGTTGAATCTATTGGGGCAGGACACATCCACCAAGGTGGGCATCAAGGCAAAACGTAAAAAGGCGGGGTGGGAGAATGCTTATCTCATCAAGATTCTTGCCCAGTGATTTTTATGCGTTTGCCCTAGGTTACGGCTTCCTCTAAACCACCACTGTTTGAGTCTTAGACGTATACTCAAAGGTTCGGATTGATTTGGGTCGAATGAAAAGGGTCTGCTGCGGCTGAAGCTGGAACTGGTGAAGTTGCTCGTGGCTGATATGAGCCGTTAGAAACTGCCCATTCTTCAGGGTTAACTCCACGCGGATAGTCCACCCTAGGTGAATGAGGCGTTGCACCGTTGCTTTCAAACTACCGGGAACGTCTGTCGAGGAAATTTCAATATCATGAGGCCGTAAGAAGATCTCCCCATTACTGGGAACATTGTGGTGTAGCGACTGCCAGGTAGAGTCGGTTGACAAGACATTAACTGCCCCGATAAAGCTCATCACAAAAGGGGTTACAGGATTCTCATAAACCTCTGCTGGCGAACCCATCTGTTCCACTCGTCCCTGGTTCATCACTACAATTTCATCGGCAATTTCCATCGCTTCTTCCTGGTCGTGGGTGACGAATACTGTGGTGACATGCACTTCGTCGTGGAGTCGCCGCAACCAGTCACGCAAGTCTTTGCGAACTTTGGCATCCAGCGCCCCAAAGGGTTCATCCAATAGCAGCACCTGAGGCTCAATGGCTAAGGCACGGGCCAAAGCCACTCGCTGGCGCTGTCCGCCGGATAGTTGAGCCGGATAGCGATCGCTCAATGCCTCTAATTGCACCAGATTCAACAGAGTTTCAACGCGGTGCTGGATTCGTGCCTGAGGCCAGCCCTGAATTTCCATGGCAAAGGCGACATTTTTGCGCACGGTCAGGTGTTTGAACAGCGCATAGTGCTGAAAAACAAAGCCGACGTTGCGTTCCTGAACCTTGCGATAGGTGGCTTCTTGAGCCGATAGATAAATACTGCCCGTATCGGGGGTTTCCAGACCCGCAATGATCCGCAGCAGGGTTGACTTACCCGAACCGGATGGCCCCAGCAAGGCCACCAGTGAACCCGTTTTCACCTCTAGGGAGACGGGCTCTAGGGCTTGAAAGGAACCGAATCGTTTCGCCACATTTTCGATTTTGATACCCATGAAATTTCCTTTGGATTAAGTACCTTAGGGGTTTGCTGACATTGCCAGAACTAAGACCAAAGCCGATTTGCAGTTCTGATTTGCAGTTCTGGTTTATTCAAATTAATCACAATCTATTTCTATGTCAAGTCAAAATAAATCTCAAATAAATTTGAAAACATTTGAGATTCAAATTTGATTATTTCGTGTTACAGTCTTCTCCAAGAACGAAGCGCTTCGATCATCGGTTCTCATTTTTGGAGGATTATTTATGGCATTACCCAACCCTGCGCCGCGCGATCGCGCGGCAGGTCAGACATCTCGTAGGCAAACTTTCGCGACTTGGTTAAATCGACCGTTGTGGGGGCAGGTCGTATCTCGCAGAACGGCGCTGCTAACCATTGCTGGAGTCGGTTTAGCGGGGGCGATCGCCGCTTGCGGTGCCGCCGTGACAACACCTGATGCAGAGTCTGGAACGGCTGCTAACACCGCTGTATCTGCTGGTGAAACAGTGGAACTCACCCTGGTGTCTTACGCCGTAACCCAGGCGGCTTACGAAGAAATCATTCCCCAGTTTGTCGAGCAGTGGCAGGCCGAAACCGGGCAGACCGTAGTGATTAATCAGAGCTACGGAGGCTCTGGTTCGCAAACTCGTGCTGTCCTGGATGGATTGGAAGCTGATGTGGTGGCTCTGGCTTTAGCTCTGGATACTCAGAAGCTTGAAGAAGCGGGCTTGATTGAACCCGGTTGGGAACAGGAAGTCTCTAATGGTGCGATCGTGCATAAGTCAGTAGCCGTTTTAGTCATGCGAGACGGCAATCCTAAAAATATTCAAGGCTGGGAAGACCTGGCCCGTCCCGATGTATCCGTAGTGACGGCGAATCCGAAAACCTCTGGCGGTGCCCGCTGGAACTTCATGGCACTGTGGGGGCAGCTGACCCAAACTGGCGTTGATGAAGCGACGGCGCTGGACTACGTTACCAAGGTGTATCAGGGCGTCCCCGTGCTACCTAGAAACGCTCGGGAAGCCACAGACGTTTTCTACCAGCGGGGTCAGGGAGATGTGCTGATCAACTACGAAAACGAAGTGCTGCTGGCTGCTTTGAATGGGGAAGAGCAGCCCTACATCATCCCAGATGTGAATATTTCCATCGATAATCCGATCGCAGTCGTCGATGCCAATGTGGATAAGCATGGCACCCGTGAAGTCGCTGAAGCCTTTGTAGAGTTTCTATTTACCCCTGCAGCCCAGCGAGAATTTGCCAGAGTGGGCTTCCGTCCGGTTGATCCAGGGGTCGCAGAAGAGTTTGCTGACCAATATCCCGAAGTTTCGACCCTGTTTACGGTTGATGATTTGAACGGTTGGGATGCGGTGCAGTCCAAGTTCTTTGCTGATGGGGCTGAGTTTGACAAGATTCAAGCCAAAATCGGCCAGTAGTTTTTTGGATGGGGAACTGAACGGTTCTTGCCGCGCGGACGTTCACGTTCCCCATGTTTCTTCAACCATTCTTCAACCCTTAACGATCGCCTTTCAACCCTTTGCCATGACTTCTATTGATTCTGCTTCGCCTAAACATTTCTGGCAGCGCCTCAAGCGTCTATCCTGGCCTTGGCGCATTACCTGGATTTATCTGGTTCTATTTCTGCTGTTGCCGATTGTGGCTTTGGTGCTGCGGGCGAGCACGCTCGATGCCAGCGAAATTTGGCGGATTGCGACTGACCCCGTCGCCCTATCAACTTACAACGTGACCTTTCTAACCGCCCTGGCTGCGGCTGGCTTAAATGGGTTTGCCGGACTGATTGTGGCCTGGGTACTGGTGCGTTATGAGTTTCCCGGTAAACGCTATCTCGATGCCATTATCGATCTGCCCTTTGCCATGCCGACTGCCGTGGCGGGCTTGACCTTGGCAACCATTTATAGCTCCAACGGCTGGATCGGTGCCCTGCTCGACCCGTTGGGTATCAAAGTTTCGTTTACCCGTCTGGGGGTGCTGGTCGCCATGATCTATATTTCTCTACCCTTTGTGGTGCGAACGGTGCAGCCCGTGCTTCAGGAAATGGCGGCTGAGGTGGAAGAAGCTGCCTGGTCTCTCGGAGCATCCGATTGGCAGACCTTTTGGCGAATCATTTTACCGCCCCTTTTGCCTGCCCTGCTGACCGGGGTGGCGATGGGCTTTTCCCGTGCCGTTGGAGAATATGGCTCAGTGGTGATTATTGCGGGCAATATTCCCTTTCAAGACCTGATTGCTCCGGTTTTAGTCTTTCAGCGGCTAGAGCAGTTTGACTATGCCGGAGCCACCGTCATCGGGACGGTGCTGTTGCTCATCTCACTGTTGATTTTATTGCTAATTAATGTGCTGCAATCTCTCGGAAGACGTTATGGCTAATCCTGTTCTAAACCCGATGCGGTCTACCTCAACTCAAACCCAAAGCGTTTCAACATCACCTGACTGGCGCAAATGGGGTCTGATCGGCTTTGTGGCTCTCTACCTGGCTCTGGTGATTCTGCTCCCGGCTTTGAATGTATTTGTCCAGGCTTTTCATGGCGGCATCTCCGGTTTCCTGGCAACGTTTACCAGCCGTCCCTTTCTTAACGCGGTGGGATTGACGGTGATTGTGGCGGTGATTTCGGTGCCGCTAAATACGATTTTTGGGCTTTCGGCGGCGGTGGCGATCGCCCACAAAACCTTCCCCGGTCGCACCCTACTGATCAGCATTATCGATCTGCCCTTTTCCATTTCACCCGTAGTCGCAGGGTTAATGCTGGTACTGCTCTATGGCAGCCGGGGTTGGTTTGGTCCAGTGCTAGAAGCCAGCGGAGTCAAGGTGATTTTCGCCTTACCCGGCATGGTGATGGCGACCATTTTTGTCACGATGCCCTTCATCGCCCGCGAGGTGCTCCCGGCCTTAGAAGAAAATGGGACGGATCAAGAAGAAGCGGCTCATACGCTGGGCGCTTCCCCCTGGCAAACGTTCTGGCGCGTCACTCTGCCCTCCATCAAATGGAGTTTGCTGTACGGCCTAATTCTCTGCAATGCCCGTGCCATGGGAGAATTTGGCGCTGTTGCCGTGGTTTCCGGCAATATCTCCGGCAAAACTCAGACGTTACCCCTCTATGTCGAAGAGGCGTATATCCAGTACAACACCCAGTCGGCCTATGCTGCCGCCGTGTTGCTGGCTTGTCTTGCAATTGTCACCCTGGTGCTCAAGCACTTTTTAGAAGGCAATGTCGGAATACATCGCAGGAGTCATTGAGATAAGGCGTCGCCCTTATCGCCCTTATCTCATTGTGCTGAGGGGCGATCGCCATCTGCCATTCAATGGCGATCGCTCCCACCACCAGCACTCTCGAATCCTTACAGAGTGTACTCTCCATATTGCTGAATCAATTTAGCGATCAACCCAGTCCATCCGGTCTGGTGGTTTGCGCCCAGACCTGCGCCGTTATCGCCGTGGAAATATTCGTAAAACAAAATCAGGTCTTGCCAGTGGGGGTCGTTTTGAAATAGATCGATGCCGCCGTAGACCGGACGGTTCCCTTGCCCATCTTTCTGGAAGATTCGGATCATGCGGCGCGAGAGTTCTGTTGCGACCTCCCAGAGGGTCATCCAGTTGTCTGAACCTGTGGGGCATTCGATCTTAAAGTCGTCGCCAGCGTAGTAGTGAAACTTTTGGAGAGATTCGATCAGCAGGTAATTGACCGGAAACCAGACGGGGCCGCGCCAGTTGGAGTTGCCGCCAAACAGCCATGTACTCGACTCCGCAGGTTCGTAGTCTACGCGATAGTCTTCACCATTTACCCCAAAGATGTATGGATTGTCTTTGTGATAGCGAGAAAGGGAACGAATGCCGTAATCGCTGAGAAATTCCGTTTCGTCCAGAAGTCTGGTGAGAATGCGGCGAAAGCGATCGCTCTCGATATAGTCATGGGGCGAGAGGTACGTCAGCGCCAGCAGCCGTCGCGCTTTTTGGCCTTGGGTTTCCATGCAGGCGACATTGCGTTTTAGGTCATGGCGGTGTTCGATAAACCACTCCAAACGCTTTTTGAAGGCAGGCAGTTTGTCTAGCACATCGGGTTCCAAAATCGTGATGGCAAATAGGGGAATCAGTCCGACCATCGATCGCACCTTAATGCGCATCCGCTCTCCATCAGGTGGATTGAGCACATCATAGAAAAAGCCGTCTTCCTGATCCCAGAGCTGAGCGCTGTCGCTGCCGATGTGGTTCATGGCATCGGCAATATAGAGAAAATGTTCAAAAAACTTGGTCGCCATGTCTTCATAGACCGGATTTTCCTGAGCCAGCTCCAAAGAAATCGTCAGCATATTGAGGCAAAACATGCCCATCCAGCTCGTGCCGTCGGCCTGCTCGATGTAGCCTCCGGTTGGCAGGGGCGAACTGCGGTCGAACACACCGATATTATCAAGCCCTAGAAAGCCTCCCTCAAAAATGTTGTTGCCTTCGGCATCTTTGCGGTTGACCCACCAGGTGAAGTTGAGCAATAGCTTCTGAAACACCCGCTCTAGAAATTGGCGATCGCCCTTACCTTTTTGCTTTTGCTCAATTTTATACACTCGCCAAGTCGCCCACGCATGTACAGGAGGGTTCACATCGCCAAAGGCCCACTCATAGGCGGGAAGCTGACCGTTGGGATGCATGTACCATTCGCGGGTCATGATGTCGAGCTGCTGTTTCGCAAAGTCTGCATCGAGCATGGCTAAAGGAATGCAGTGAAAAGCCAGATCCCAGGCGGCAAACCAAGGATATTCCCACTTGTCGGGCATAGAAATCACGTCATCGGCGTGGAGGTGAGGCCACTGACGGTTGCGCTGGCGAGAATCGGGCGGGTCGGGCATGGCCGGATCGCCTTCCAGCCACTCTTCCACGATGTATTGGTAATACTGCTTTGTCCACAGCAGCCCAGCAAACGCCTGTCGCTGAATATTTGCCAGATCGGGTGTGAGAGAGTCAGGCGTTAGGGTTTGATAAAACTCTTCGTTTTCTACCTTGCGAACCTGAAAAATCTCGTCAAAGTCGGTTCCCAGCGGTTCGCTCAACTCGCCTTGATCTGACAGTCGCAGCTTTACTACCTGGGTTTCACCCGGAGCCAATGTGAGGACATAGTGAGGCGCAACCTTGGTGCCCATACAGTCAGGATTCACCGCCTTCTTGTTGCCGTGAATCACATAGTCATGAATGCCATCTTTGACATAAGGTGATGAATTATCTGTATTATACAATCGTTCATAATTGGTTTCGTTGTCGGTAAAGTAAAGGGACAGCTCACGATCTGACCCGGTAGGATGCTGACAATAAAACCAGCGATCGCCCAATTCCCAGTGCTGGGCTTCGAGTGCCGTATGAGTCTCTTTCGTTCCTGCCACCTTAATCAGCGGCTTGCGATCGTCGCGTCCCCATGACCAGGTATTGCGAAACCACAGGGTGGGCAGCAGGTGCAGAGTTTGCGTTTCGGGGCCACGATTTGCCACGCTGATCTGAATCAAGATATCTTCAACAGACCCTTTGGCGTATTCCACAAACACGTCGTAATATCGATTTTCGTTGAATATACCCGTATCGAGCAGCTCAAACTCCATGCTGTCGCGTCCCCGCTGCTGATTTTCATCTATCAGCCACTGATAGGGAAACTCTGCCTGGGGATATTTGTATAGCCCCTTCATATAAGAATGGGTCGGCGAACTTTCCAGATAGAAATAGTAATCCTTTACGTCTTCGCCATGATTGCCCTGGTTGCCCGTCAGTCCATAGATCCGCTCTTTGAGAATAGGGTCGTTGCCGTTCCAAAGGGCGATCGCAAAACATAGCCGCTGATGGTTGTCAGAGATTCCCAACAAACCATCTTCGCCCCAGCGATAGGCGCGCGATCGCGCTTGGTCGTGAGAGAAATAATCCCACGCGTTCCCAGAAGCACTATAGTCTTCGCGCACTGTACCCCACTGGCGATCGCTCAAATAAGGCCCCCACCTCGTCCAGTAGGCGATGTGCTGACTGTTGTCTTCGAGACGCTGATGTTCGGGAGTCATAGATTCAAGAGGAGATAAAAGAGCGATGAACGAACAGACAAAACCTATTGATCGCGATGGAAATGCTCAAAACTAACGATTCAGCGTCGCCAAACGTGACATCGTGAGCATGGCCGACTTTGCTACCGACTTTTTTGCAAGATAGACACCTCAAAGGGCTGGAGCGTATCGTCTAAATCAATCACCTTGTCCGTTTCGTAGATCGTAGACAGCAGCACCGTCCAGTCTTCTGGGTCAATCGGCTCATCGATTTCAAACGGTTGTTCATAGGAAAAGTTAATCACAACCAGCACCGTCTCGCTCTCGGTTTCGCGCACATAGGCCATTTGCTCATGGGGATAGCGAATCAGTGTACGCCAGCGCCCTCGTCGCAGCGCTGCGCTGTGTTTCCGCACATGAATCAGCCGTTGATAAAACATCAAGATTGAGTCAGGGTCTTGCAGTGCAGCGTCTACATTGACCTGAGGATAGTTGGGATGGACGGGCAGCCAAGGCTCAACATCTTTGCCAAAGCTAAAACCAGCTCTCGGCGTATCGTCCCACTGCATGGGCGTGCGGGCTCCATCGCGAGGAGGGGGCGTTTCTTTGGTATCACTCATCACAACAGCTCGATCTTGCAGCTTGTGAGTGGGAATGTGGGTATTGTCTACCATGCCCAACTCTTGGCCGTAGTAGATGATGGGCGTGCCGCGCACGGTGAGCAGCAGCGTTGCAGCCGCTTTGGCGATCGCCACTGAATCTAGACACAGGCTGCACTCAACCCAGCGAGAGAGGTGTCGCGGCAGGTCATGGTTGTCGAGAAAGTAGCAAGGCCAATCTCCGGGTTGGGTTAACTTCTCTTTTTTCTCCACTTCGCGCTGCAAATAGCCGGGATACCAAGGGCTAAAGGGAAACTCAAAGTTGAGGGGAAGATGCAGTTCGTTGTTGTTGACTCCGTGAAAAATGAGGGAATCGTAGAGGGTGTTGTCGATAAACGTCTCACCAATCAAAACGCGATCGCCATACTCTTCTAAAATGGTTCGAATTTCTTGAATGATCTGGTGATTTTCAGGCAGATTTTTATCGTAGAGATGATGATAGTTGTTGTAGTCGTTTTTGTCTGACGCTCCATACTTCAGCGGGTTATCTCGAAAGTACACATCTTTGCTGTAGACACTAGAAGCATCGAGCCGAAATCCATCCACTCCTCGCTCTAGCCAAAATCGAATGATGTCATAAATAGCCGTTCGAACATCAGGGTTTTGCCAATTTAGATCGGGCTGGTTTTTGTTGAACGTATGGTAATAAAATTGGCCTCGTTCAGAAGCATAAGTCCAGCCTGTGCCGCCAAAATAAGACTGCCAGTTATTGGGTAAATCTCTCCCCCCATAAGGATCTTGCCAGAGATACCAGTCAGCCTTGTCTGATTCTTTGCCTGACGATGATTCGATAAACCAGGGATGTTGATTCGAGGTGTGATTGACGACTAAATCAAGAATAATCTTGATGCCTCGTTGATGAGCTTTTTCGAGCAGCTCATCAAAGTCTTCTAGGGTGCCGAAGGTTGGACAAATATCGGTGTAGTCGGACACGTCGTACCCATTATCAACCATGGGAGATTTGTTGATCGGAGAGAGCCAAATGGCATCTATGCCCAAGGAATTTTTGCCTTCAGGCTTGCCATCGTTAAGGTAATCAAGCCGATCAATAATGCCGCGAAAATCGCCTATGCCATCTCCATTTCCATCGGCAAAAGTAAGAGGGTAAATCTGATAAATGACTCCGTCTTCCCACCATTTACTTTCTGTTTTACAGGTTGTGCGGGTCATGAGTTCAATCCTCGTCATTAATGCTTGATTGCGTTATTTCATCTACTGATGGCGATTCGCTAGCGCGGAGTCAAACTCGATGGCGATCGCACACTATCAAGCATAACCGTACGTGACTTCCCATCACTCCTCTCGCCTCCCTCATTGCTCCTGATAATTCCAGGTCAAGCCACCATCGACAAAGAACGTGCTGCCCGTGATATAGCTCGCATCTTCAGAAGCCAAAAACGCCACCAGTCCAGACACATCATCGGGCTGGCCGAGACGCCCCAGGGGAATGTTTTTGAGCAGCGCATTGAGCTTGTCGGGCTTGTTGAGCAAATCGCTGTTAATGGGTGTTTCGATCGCCCCTGGAGCCACATTGTTGACCGTGATACCGTAGGGAGCCAGTTCGATCGCCAAGTCGCGGGTCAGCATTTTCAGGCCGCCCTTGCTGGCACAATAGGGCGCAAAGTTGGGAAAGGGTAATTCTTCATGGACAGAACTGATGTTGATAATGCACCCGGTTCGCTTGGTTTCCATCAGGTGTCGGGTCATCGACTGAGCCGCGAAGAAAGCTCCCTTGAGGTTGACATCCATCACCTGATCGTAGTCTTTTTCGGTCACTTCCCAGAAGGGAGCGTGGTGCTCTAGCCCTGCATTGTTGACCAAAATATCGAGCTTGCCAAAGCGATCAATACCTTCTTCGATCAGAGAACGAATATCTTCCATGACGCTGAGGTCAGCGTGAACAGGAAACCCTGCATTGGGACAGCCCGCCATGTGACAGGCTCCGCCCGTAGCTTTTGCCTTTTCGAGCGTCTCTTCTGCGCCTTCGGGGCTAGAACGATAGTTGATCACCACCTGCGCCCCTTCAGATGCGAGGCGAATGGCGATCGCCTGACCAATTCCACTACTGCTACCTGTGACGAGTGCAACTTTTCCGTCTAATTTTTTCATGGGTGTTTTTCCTGCAACTTCTTCTGCAATAGCTTTCCATTAGCGCGGAGATAGACCTGGGGCTTGAAATCCTGATGTCATCGGCTTCAATGGGAGAATTTTTCAATTACATCACTTTCTCCCCGAAGAAGAATCATCCTATTGGCGAGAAATGAGGCCAAAATGGGGAGATTGACTTCATTTTGGAGCCCTACATTTTGGGCTAAGGGTTGCTTATGGTCATAAACTATTTTTCAAAATGGATAAACAGGAGGGCGATCGCCCTAATGCTAGCGATCGTGAGCCTCAGTCTCATCCTGATCTGCAACAGTGCAGGCTTATCCGCAGATGCCACCGCCAAACCCACGGCAGAAGCAACGGCATTAATGAATCGACCTCGTGATCAATCCCCTGTCATGGTCGATGGTCGCGTCTTGTTTAGGGTCGGCAGCATCGAAGGGTTTTCGGCAGACGTTCGAGCCGACAACGCCAACAGCAAGATTGACCGAGCTGTTGCCACGACTTCCCCAGAACAGGCGATTGAGATTACAACGCGCCAAGAGGGAGACTTAACCACGATTCGACTCGACGATCAGCATTTGCTTACTGTCACCGAAGGGGATTTCGTTCCGGGGGTGAAGCCGACGGAGCAAGCCCGCATTTGGGAAACTCAGCTCCAATCTGCCATTGACCGGGCTCAACAAGAACGCACAAACGATTATCAAAACCGGGCTGCACTGATTAGCGTTGGTCTGGTGTTGATGGCGATCGCCATTAGCCTGCTACTGCGGTGGTTGCGTCGTTATCTCAACCGACAAATTACCCACAACGGCACAGCAGGTGACGGCTGGATCTCCCACGGGTTTATCAAAACGGTGGTGCAGCCCGCTTTAATGCTGCTCCAAGTTGGCGTCTGGATTGCCGCCCTGTTCTATTTTGCGGGGTTGTTTCCCGCAAGCCGCTACTGGCGCTATCAGTCCCTGACTTTTTTAACCGAAGTGCTCACCGAACCCATTTTTGATTTGGGCGAGGCGGAATATTCTGTCCTTGATCTGCTCAAAATTTTGGTGCTGGCCATCGGTCTTTGGATGGGGGTTCGCATTGTGACGGCACTCGTGCGATCGCGCTTGTTACGGGTTATGGGAACCGACCGCGAAATTCAGGATGCGATCGCCGTTTCTATCCAGTTTTTGCTCACCGGACTGGGCCTCCTGATTATTCTCCAGGGATTAGGCTTTGATGTCAGCTCCCTCGCGATCCTCGCCAGCGTCCTCGGCGTTGGCATTGGCTTTGGCCTGCAAAATATTGCCAACAACTTTATTAGCGGCCTCATCATCATCTTCGAGCGACCCATTCGCGTCGGTGATTTTATTAAGCTGGGCGATCTTGAAGGCACCGTAGAGCGCATCGGAGCCCGCAGCACCGAAATTCGCACCCTCGACTATGTCACCATCATCGTGCCCAACTCTGAATTTGTCGAAACGAAGGTGGTCAACTGGAGCCACGGCCACCCCGTATCGCGGCTGCACGTTCGCTTTGGTGTCGCCTATGGGTCTAATATTCGCCAGGTGAGAGCCTCGGTGCTAGAGGCGGTGCAGGTTCATCCAGAAGTATTGCGCTATCCGCAGCCCCAAATCTGGTTTGATGGCTTTGGCGACAGTTCCCTCGACTTTGACCTGCTGATCTGGATTCGAGAACCGCGTCACCAGTTTCGCATTCGCAGCGATTTGTATTACCTCATCGAAGCCAATCTGCGCCGCTACCAGATCGAAATTCCCTTTCCCCAGCGAGATTTGCACCTGCGATCGCCCCAACTCGATGATTTAGCCACCGTTTGGCACGGTAACAAAGAAGGAACGCCGCCCCATCGAGATCTGGCTCCAGCAGTTCCTGTTGCCTCCGATGAGCAGCAACTCCATATCGCACCAGATATCTCCCCTTGCCAAGCGCACTCAGAAGAACTGTTGGCAGAGCTAATCGACTGCTCAATTTTACTGCGTCAGCAAGGAGAACTGGCCGACTCTGAAATTGATCAGCTCATCATGCAGATGCGCGGAGCCAACGGGGTCGAAATCAAAGCCCGTCGCTATGGATTACGCACCTATCAGCACTGCTTTGTCGGCAGCGAGGCCATCGACTGGCTGATGCAAAACCAGCGAGCCACCCGCGAAGAGGCCATTCGGATTGGGCAAATTTTGGTTGAGCGAGGTCTGATCCACCATGTCACCGATGAGCACACCTTCGAAGATAAGTATTTGTTTTATCGGTTTTACGACGATGAGCAACCCAGCCGGACGGAGCCAACCTAATATGAATTGGGATAAAGAACGGGGATAAAAAACGGGGGTAAGGAGGGCGATCGCCTTAAAACACGAGTAGAGACATTAAACACCTCAAGCTAGGAGTTTAGGTAAACAAATGAACGTGCGATCGCCCAACATTAACCGATGTGTGGTTATTTACGCCACATTCAAGGTGATGCCCATCTGCGGGATGCATGAAAGCGATCGCCAGAACCGCAATTGACAGAGGAAACGGCATTGGCATAGCTTTTGAAAGCTCCGAAGCAGCAGTTGACTCTATACAGATGTTTTGAACAAAGCTGATGAGGAAATTTGATGACGTAAGTCTTAAATCTTGGCTAATAAATGGTCAACTTTACCCCGCTAGAGAACTAAGCGCATAACGTTGCCCATCACCCGCCGCAAACAATCTCTGCATCACAACTGATCAACTTTCGGCGGTCGGTGTGCATGGGCGTTGTTAGCTTGAGATTGCTTGCTTTAGAGAATTCATAAGAATGGTGCGTTCCCTAAAATCTATTTGTGAAATGGGAAAGTTGCGCTAAGGAACGCACCCTACAGCGATGGCGATCGCACTGCCCTCGTCAAGATTGCGGTCGCTGCCCCTGTCAGATGCTTACATATAGGCTACCAACTTTTTCTGAATGAACAACACCCAAACAGTCCATTCTTCATTATCTTTATGAGAACGAAAATCGGCAAAAATCTGCCACCTGCCATTTTCTTTCCAGGTATGCACCTGAATAATGCTGCCACTGTCATCTTCATCAATATCACCTCCTGTAGCTTTAAATCCGCCGATCACAGCTTCCCAGTCGTCAGTAGAATAGCCCGTGTCGTGATTTGTCCAACCTGGAAAAGGTCCAAACTTTCTGACCACAAATGGAGACGTTCCACCAATGGTAAGCTTGTCGCCACTGAAGTCAATGTTTCCATCATCTAATGTGAGATTATTATTACCACCCTCAATCTTAAGTTTTCCTTTGACCACTACATAGTTATCGCCTGAATTATCTGAATCAGGATGAAGTCTAATCCACCTAACAGAATCAATCTTTCCGCCATCTAATGTGAGCTTACTATTTTCGCCCTCAATCTTAAGGGCATCCGAAACCACTGTTGCACCCATTCGTCCACCACCTTTCTTTAGCTGTTCTATATAATTTCCATGAGAATCAACAGTTCCTATTAAGTGATTAATCGTATCTTCTAGTGCTCGCCGACTTTGGATTTCTTGATTTTCTAATGAAGGTAAATTGGGAGTTGAGGGAATGTAGCTAACAACGTTAAATTCTGCCAAATTGTTGAAGCGAATTTTTTCTTCTTCCTTGACAATTTCATTTAATTTTTCGTTAACTCCTTCTTCATCGGCAACCAAAGAAGCCTTTATGGTTCGCTGCTCGGCCAGACTTCTCTCGCTGTATTCAGGGAATGAAGAAAAATGCCTGATGATATAATCAATTTTATCTTTCAAGTCCTTATGATATAGATACTTTTGATTGAGATCTTTCAAGGCAGTTATCCGCGCATCTGTAGCCGTAAAGCCTTCTATTTGATCGTAATTGTCAGGTAAGTTATCAACTACTCTGTAGTCTTGCAAGACAGCTTCTATGATTGAGACACGCTTTCGAAGATCCTGGCCAAATGTCTGGTATTGCTTGATCATCTCTGGCAGGGAAACTTCAGTGACATCATCACCGCCAGATTGAATAACAAATGCCTTTTGGTTCTTCGTACCGCCGTATTTTTCTGAAACGCTGTTGATGTTACTCTCTATATCAGCTCCCCAGCCCCCGCCGGTAATCTTGGCGGATAATTCTTTCTGTTCTTCTATACTCGTACTCAGGATGCTTAAAACTCCGTAATAATAACCTCCGAACTTAAAGCCAGAGACAAAATAGTTGCCATACTTCTCTTTAAATTTGTCCCAGCCATTATTGATAAGGTACGCTTTTGCACCATCACTCAAACGAGGGTGTTCAATAAAAGCTGGTGTATCGTACTCTATCCTGACTGATGCAACTACAGTTGTAGATGTGGCAGTATTTGATAATTGATTCACAAGACTTGCAGACGCAGAAGTACTAATGCTTATGTTGTTATACGAAGCGTTGGCATCAACATCCAGATATTCGCTGAGTTTTTGCCGAGTTTCTGCGGTGTCAAGTAAATTAGAAGCGCGAGAAGCCACATCTTTGAGCCAGTCTGCATCTCCGACTTCTCTGATCACGCCATTAGCTCGATGAACTACTCTGTCATACTCTATAGCTGAGCTTTTTTGCTTACCTGAATAGACATCATATCCTACACCATAATTAAAGGTGGCTGGAAAATTTCTTAATCTATCTTGCATTGGAAAACACCCAAAATACTTCTACAGACATATACAGTTGATTTGATTCAAATATGCAGTTTTGATGCTGCGTGTTTCAAAGAAAGATAAAAAAATGCTAGCGGCAGAATCTTATCAGTGGGTTCGTAGCGATGACCCAGAGTGTGCTAATGAGAATGTCACAATTGCAACAAATCAGCAATTTCCTGATAGGCATAGGTGAGGCGATCGCCCTGGTTGACTGACAAAAGTTGGTTATAGGTGGCTGAGCGTCTTGCTGTGCAGTAGTTTCAGAGATTAAAGAGATGAAGGGAGAGGCAGCGTTCTAAGCTTAGATACCACTCAAAACCATGAACGCTGTGAAAAAAACTCCCCCCTCTACAATGCCTTGAACACCTGGTTGGGTCAATCAGTGCCCTGGGCGCATCGTGGCCATTTGACGACCTGCCTTTGGATGGTGGTGGCCTTGCTTCAGCGAGGGGAGGTCAGCCTGACGCGGTGGCTGCCCTATGTCCCCTGTCGCGGGGTGCAGGCGCAAAGCAAGCAACGCCGTTTGAGCCGCTGGTTGCACAACAGTCGTCTGAACGTCCATCGACTATACAAGCCGTTGATTCAGGCGGCGTTAGCCGATTGGAGTGAGGACTGTTTGTACCTGAGCTTGGATACCTCACTGTTTTGGGATGAGTATTGCTTGATACGCCTTGCGGTTGTGCACCGAGGTCGGGCATTGCCCGTGGTCTAGCGGGTGCTCAAGCACCGCAGTGCTTCGGTCGCCTTCAGCGAGTATCAGGAGATGCTCCATCAAGCCGCCAACCGATCGCCCCCACAGTTGAAGTGCAGCGTGCGATCGCTGGCTGCTAAAAATTGGCGATCGTCCCCACAGTTGAAGTGCAACGTGCGATCGATCCCACAACCTGCGATTTCTTTGATAAGGCTAACTATTGATTAGAGGGAAAGTTTCTGCATAAGATCCCCACACAGGTAAATAGGTGGAAATATTTCAGCCTAAGATCCCATATCGGGCAGATAGGTGGAACTATGTCTACCTATCTGCCCGATATGGGTAAATAGGTGGAATGACTCAGTATAACCGTCCCTCCGCTACTGGGCTGAGTCTGCTCATCGTCTCTTTCCAGGTCGTCTACTCATGCAAGCAGAGCCTCGTCCCAAGAAGCTACTTGATCAGGTTTGAGATGCGATTCGTCCAAAGCATTTCGCCATTCTCTTCCTCTACGGTTGACTTGGAAGGACTGGTTGCGTATGCTCTTTCATTAAGCTGTCTGCCGATAGCTCATCTCAGAACTCAAGAACTTGGCACCATCTGCGAGTGTTAGAGCACCCACAGATGGCTAACCCACCGCGACTGCGATAGCCAGTCGGGGGGCTAACGGTTCATGGTAAACCGTGGCTGCCTCGAATTGCACACAATTGCGGGGTAGCTGAGGGACTGAGTTCTGGTTTCTTCTCGCTGTAAAACTACAAAAGGAACCAGAACCTCATGTTTCAATCCCATTCGGGCGCATCTGCGTCCACAGATT
>JBARXP010000247.1:0-11437 GCA_049647405.1 Elainellaceae cyanobacterium
GTAAATTTGGGCGATGGAGTCATGGGGAGACTGCGACAAGCATTTTTTAAACAGGTCTGCTGCTGCGGCGTAGTCTTGATGGCTAAATAGGGCGATCGCCTTGTCAAATATAGGTTGAGTTTGAAGTTTGGATGTTTTGAGTTCAGGTGGGTCGGCTTCAAACACCTCATAAATCGTAATAGGCTCTGATTTTCCAATAATCTTGACGGCATCTAATCGTCGAATGGCATACTTTTCTGGGGAGCGAAGATGAGTAAAGGTGTGTTCTGAGATCAGCACAGATGCGGCATAGATTTTTGTCATTTGTTCGATGCGAGAAGCCAAGTTCACCGTATCGCTAATGACGGTGCTGTCCATGCGATTGGCTCCTCCCACGGTGCCCAGCATGAGCGAACCCGTGTTGATGCCAATGCCAATACGAATGGAGCGCTGCTGTCGTCTCAGCCGCAGTTGGTTGTATTCTACGAGTGCCTCAAGCATGGCGATCGCCGCTTTCAGTGCATCTTCTGCATCCCCGCTAAACAGAGCCATGATGGCATCGCCAATATATTTATCAATGAAGCCATTATGTTGAGCAATGACGGGTTCCATACGACTGAGAAATGCATTGATAAACCGAAAGTTTTCCTCTGGGGTCATGGCTTCTGAGAGTCGAGTAAAGTCGCGGATATCTGCAAACAAAACTGACATTTCTCGCTGTACCTGATCGCCCAGTTTCACATCGACAATACTTTCCTTATTGAGAAATTGGAGAAACTGATTCGGAACAAACCGTTCGTATGCCTGGTTGAGTTGAGAAATTTGAGTGTAATAGCGTGAATTTTCAATCGAAATCGCGGCTTGTGTTGAGAGTAAGTTGACTAATGTGAGGCGCTCTGACGTAAAAGCACCTTTGACTAAACGGTTTTCTAGATAGACAATGCCGCTCAGCTTCCCTTGATTGATCAGGGGAGCACATAAGATCGATTGAGGCTGATGAAATTGAATATAAGGATCGTGAATAAATGCTCCTTCCTGAGTCGCATGATTGAGCACAACCGGGTCTTGAGTATGAGCCACATAATTCACGATGGTTGGAGAGATACTCGATGTCTCAAGCTGGTTTTGCAGGGCTTCGATGGGGAGCGACTGCAAGACTTGAATCGCTTCAGCATCGCCAAGATGCTGAGCTTCTATGCAAAGCTTGCCACGGGTTTCTAAGATTAAACATCCTTGCTGAGCCCCCGCATTTTCCATCAAGATCTTCATCAAATTGACCAGCAGCTTATCTAGAGCCACTTCACTCGAAATCGCCTGAGACGCTTGAATGACCGAAGCTAGATCGAGGGCTTGATTGATGCTGCTATTGGAATTCGTCGTCGAGCCTGACGCTAGGAGCGGGTTTTCTTGCCTTTGCAGGGCCAGCAGTTCAGGATATTGCTGATTCAAATGGGTTACTTTTGCCGTCGCTCCCCACAGGGAATAGCAGTAGTGGGCATTTAACATATAGGCTTGGGCAATCGTGAATTTACCCTGGCGGAGATAAAATTGAGCCGCAAGTTCTTGAGCGATCGCCTCTTCGTTGACATACTGATGCTGTTTTGCCAGCTCGATGGCGCGATCGTAGGCGGCGCTGGCTTTTATCCAATGCCCCAAGAGTTGGTGTCGTTCTGCCTCGACGAGATAATATTTGTGGAGATGATTGCTAGGAGCATCGGTGGCCCATCGCCTCAGCTTCCGACGATTTTGATTGACTCGCCCCATAATGACTCGCTGTTGCGATCGCCCAGCCTGGGGATAGGTGGCTAAGTCGATGAGCGACTCATAAAAATAGAAGATTGGCACCAGCAATAATCCTGTAGCTCCGCCCAGGTAAGGCTTGGCTTGGGTGATGTAGTGCAGGGCTTCTGTTTTCTGCTGAAACAGGTAGCACAAAATCGCTTTGTGGAGATAGACGTTGAAGATGGCATTTTTGTCATTGGCGCGCTGATGTTCAGGTAGAGCCTGATCTTCGTTGTATGCCTCTCCCACTAAGCGGCAAGGGTCATCCGATCGAGCCAAAAGGTTCAGCACGATCTGACGATATCGTTCGTTCATGAAGGCAAACTTGCGCTGCCTTAGCTGGGCGATCGCCTCGCTGTAGGCTTTCATCTCTCGTTCTAGGGTGTCGAGATTGCAGCCCAAAAAATAGGAATGATAGCCATAGACCATGGCTGAACGAGCCGCATATTCGAGATCGCCCGTTTCGAGACCACTCTGATAGGCGTCCAAAAATGGGTCGAGGGTCTCGTTAATATGCCGCTTCCAGGGAATCACGTAATCATTGACAACCAGTAAAACCTTGGCCTTCAGGTCTTTGGCGTCAAATCGAGCCAGAATTTCTAGTGCCAGTTGACCAAAGCGATAGCCCAGATCGATATCGCCTCTCACCCCGCACAAAATCAGACCAAAGTTGGCGTAGGCATGAGCCGAAAGGGGAGTGTTGCCATAGCGGATCGACAGAGTCAGCATCTGGATTGCAATCAATACAAACAGATTAGGAACCGATAGAGATGCGGCTGAGATGACCCGCGACAAGATGCGCATCGCCGCTAAAATCGTCGGGTCGTCCATCGTGGGAAGATCGATAAGGCTTGCGACAGAGCGGTGACCCAGAGCCAGTTTTGCGTTCCAAAAGGCTTGCTCAATTCTCCAGCGGCTGGGCACTTGCGGCAACGGCAGCCCCAATTGGGATAAGCTCTGGCAAGCAATGGCGATCGCCTCCATGGGGCGGTCTTGGGCAATGCGAGCCTGAATCTGAACTTCGTAGACCTGAACCCGGTCGAGTGGCGATCGCCCCTGGCGATGCACGATGACCGCAAAGGCTTCCATTTGCTCGAAGTCTTGACACAGCAGCGCGACTTCGGTGGCTTCAGAGTAAAGGGCGATCGCCATCTCATAGTCTGTTTGCCAAATCTCGTCTGTAACGAGATTCATGGCCGTTTTCAAATAATCTAGAGCTGCTCTATAAGCAGCGGCGGCCTTTGCCTTTTGCCCCGCTTGGAGGTTTAGCCCAGCTAACTCATGGCGCTGCTGATCTGTTTGCTGCGTCGGCGCAACCCCTGCATTGAGCTGATGCCCTATATTGAGCTGATGCCCTGCATTGAGCTGATTAACGGTGTCAAAGATTCGCTGCTCTTGCTGCTCCGGTGGAGTGCTGTCGAGCAGGTGCTGCCCGATGCGCCAGTGAATCTCTTGTCGCTGTGCCGCCGAATTCAAAAAATAAGCCGCCTGCTGCACCCGATCGTGAATAAATTGATAGCTGGCGACCTGGCGATCGCCCAGCGGAAGGTCTTCCTGATCCGCCAGCGTGTAGGCTGGGTCGAGGGGCTGGATGAGATTGGCGGCGATCGCCTCATGGAGGAGTGCTGCCGTTGATGGCTCTGACTGATTGAGAACCGCCGCTAAGGTTGATAAGTCAAACAGGTTGCCAATGCTTGCCGCCACTTGCAACACGGTTTGAGATTGGGGCGATCGCTTTTGAAGCTTATGGGCTAACAGCTCTACCACGTTGTCGGTCACACTCTGACGCCCCAGCACGGCCATATCCCACTGCCACAGATGGTGCTGATAGTCGAAATAAATCAGGCGATCGGTGTGAAACGAAGTCAATAACTCATTCACAAAAAAGGGATTGCCCCCTGTTTTTTCGAGGATAAGCTGAGCTAGGGCGGCGGTTTGGGCGAGGTCAACTGAGAGGGTTTCGGCCACCAATCGATTGATATGAGTCAACTCTAATGGCGTTAGTGCGATGCGATGAATGACCGTCCCGTTTTGCTGAATCTCATCAATGGTGAGGCTGAGTGGATGCGCCCGAGTCACTTCATTGTCTCGATAGGCTCCGATCAAAAATAGGCGCGGCACATCAGCAGACGAGATGACTCGCTTAATGAACCGGAGAGAGGCGCTGTCAGCCCACTGCAAATCATCCAAAAATAACACCAGAGGATGCTCGGCTTGGGCAAAAACCTGAATCAGCGACTGAAAAGCCAGGTCAAAGCGGTTTTGAGTTTCTGTTGCCGACAGCGTGGGGATGGCTGGCCCTGACCCCGTAATCAGTTCCAGGGCAGGAACAACACCTGTAACGACTCGAATATTTTGCCCTAGGGCACGGGTGAGGCGATCGCGCCATGCGTTCAGTTGAGCGTCATCTTCAAGCAAGAGCTGTTTCAGGAGATCTTGCAAGGCTTGAATCACCGCAGAATAAGGGACACTGCGCTGAAACTGGTCAAACTTTCCGGCAGCGAAAAACCCTCGATGGCGCGTAATCGGCCTGTAAATTTCTTGCACGAGGGCAGATTTTCCAATTCCCGCATGACCTGAGACGAGCACCATTTCACTGTGGGGCAACGCAATGGAGGGGCAGTCGATGGCGGATGCCTTATAAATATCTGCATGAATATCTGCTGCTGGAACATCGCCCGCTACCCGCTCAAAAGCTTCTAGCACAATCGCGATTTCTTGCTCTCGACCATAAAGTTTCTCCGGGATCTGGAAGCGACTTGAGCGATCAGATTGTGCAATGGGAAAGGGAGAGATGGTTTGAGACTGCAATAACTGGTCTCGGCAGTGGCACAGATCGGCACAAATTCCCCAAGCGCTCTGATATCGTTCTTCTGCATTTTTTGCGAGAAGCTTCATGACGATGGCAGAAAGTGTAGAGGGAATCTCAGCCGTAATCGTGTGAGGGGGCGAAGGTTTTACGGCTAGATGAGCATGTACCCATTCCACAACGTCACGGCCTTGAAAGGGCAGCTGACCCGTGAAGAGTTCGTAGCAGGTCACACCAAAGGAATAAAAATCAGTGCGATAGTCGAGGGATCGATTCATGCGCCCTGTTTGCTCGGGCGATAAGTAGGCGAGGGTTCCTTCTATCGAGTTGAGATGTTCGAGGCTCAGATTCTGCCGGGGTAAAACAGTTGCGAGGCCAAAGTCGATGAGTTTGCTTTGTCGAGTTTCGAGATTGAAGACAATATTTGCCGGGTTGATGTCTTTGTGAATGATATGTGCCGCATGAATTTCTTCAAGGTGTTGTGCAACCTGAATGGCGATCTCTAGCTTTTCTAATAACGAGGGCGATCGCCACCCCAGCATCGAACGAAGCGATTCTGCTCCAAAATCTTCAAAGACAATGGCCAGCGTATTTTGATATTTTTCTAAGCTGTAAGCTTTGATGACGCCATTGAGTTGATGCGAATGGGTCAGTCGATATTCTTGGCGATAGCGAGCTAGTTCAGAAGCGGTTGGGTGAGTCTGCTTCAGCAGCTTTACAACCACAGGACAGTCGTCTACCTGTCGATGCCCACGGTATACCAAGGATCTTGAGCTCTCATAGATTTGAGCATCGATTTGATATCCTGAAATCGTGAGCATAGATTTGCGCTGCAAAAAACTCTTAGATCACACGATGCCCCAGAGTATCCTCTGCTTTTTTATCTGGGTGAGGCTATCTCCTGCCTCAACAATATTTTCTGAGATGAAAATATCAACTTACACACTGGTAATGTGCGCTCTGAGCCTCATTGACTCGTCGTTTTGTCTATAGTAGCTTGAGGTGACTGGGGTTGTTCAGCACACCAGTTGAATGTTCAACTCAACTTCAAATTAAGACGTGTGCCCATGCCCCAACCCATCCTCTATGTGGCTGTGACAAATCATGGATTTGGTCACACAGCCCGCACTGCTGCTGTTGTGGCGACCATTCAAGAACTCTGTCCTGAAATCGTCGTCATTATGGTGACGTCGGCTCCTCGATGGTTATTGGAGTCTTACCTCCATAGACAGTTTATTTATCGTCCTCGTGCCTTTGACATTGGGGTCGTGCAAAGCGATAGCATTACGATGGACAAGGCGGCGACGCTGAAAAAGTTGCAGCATATTAAATCCCGACAAGCTGCCACGATCGCCAGTGAAGTAAGCTTTATCAAACAAAATCGAGTCGGGCTGATCTTTGCCGATATTCCACCATTGGTGGCGGCGATCGCCCAGGCGGCTGGGGTGCCCTGTTGGATGGCGAGTAATTTTGGCTGGGATTTGATTTATCGCCCCTGGGGTGGTGAGTTTGAGGCGATCGCCGACTGGATTAGCGACTGTTTTTCAACGTGCGATCGCTTATTTCGCTTGCCGTTTAACGAACCCATGAGCGCCTTCCCTGTCATTGAAGATATCGGCCTCACTGGGGGCCGCCCCCAATACCCCGCAGATGAGCTACGTCAGAAATTAAACCTGACGGCTCCGCCCGAAAAAACAGTGCTTTTGACGTTTGGAGGGCTGGGATTGGCCCAAATTCCCTATGAAGGGCTGCAACGGTTTTCAGATTGGCAGTTCCTGACATTTGATCAGGCTGCACCTGAATTACCCAATCTGGTCAAAATTTCGGGTCACCACTATCGACCCGTAGACCTGATGCCCTTGTGCAGCCGGGTCGTCTCAAAGCCGGGATATGGCACGTTTGCCGAAGCCTGTCAGCTCGGCATTCCCATCATTTCGATTGAGCGGGAAGGATTTGCAGAGGCTCCGCTGCTGATCAATGGACTTCGTGAGTATGCCCATCATCTTGTGATCAACGGAGATCAATTCTATGACGGCTCTTGGGCATTCTTAGAACAAGACCTGACTCCGCCTCGGAGTAGCACACCACTCCCCACAAATGGGAACGAGGCGATCGCCCGATCCGTCGTTGACTACTTTCAGTCGATCGGTGCGCTTTAATCGAATGCGCTTTCATCTGCATCTCATTCTGATGACTGCACTTTTTCCCCTTATTTGCCCACATCTACTCTTCACATCCGCAATGGCAACGCCCGTAGACTCCTTATCTGCATCTTCATCCGCGACAGAATCAACTGTGGAAAAGGCAACCCGTCCAGGTCAATCGTCTGTGCAATCTACTGATGAGTCTGCGATGGAACAACCCTGGAACGAATCCGCACCTCCTCCTAATTCAACACCCCAGGCAACACCGCAGAACTCGACGGAGGAAGACGCGACGCATGTACCATCAGGGGCACATCACAATGGGTCTCCGAGTGATTCTTCGACAGAACAGGGAGACAAGGAAGGTGAAGCTGTGCAGCGAACCTCATCGGGCACAGGTTCATCGCCACCGGATGGAAAAGTAGCTGAGCATAAGGGTTCGGAGAATTCTCCCAAATCAACGGCAAAGACAAACACAGATTCAAAGCCCGCAGGCTCTACATCTAAGGCGTCAGTTAAGTCGCAAAAAAAAGCAGCTGGTAGCCCGCCGATGAAATCGGCTGCTCCACAGCAAAAAAACGCTAAATCAGCATCATCTAAAGCATCAACCTCAACCTCTACAAACGCGTCAACGCCCTCCGTCAGCGTCGTGCAGACTGCTCCGACACCTTCAATGCCATCTTCTGCCACCATTGCACGAGCTGCACGAGATGTCCGGACGGTGTTGTCTGAACAGCGAGAACAAAGTCAAACGTTGATCACGAAACTAAACATTTTGTTTGTCGCCAATGGCGCGTTGTTAACGAGTCTCAGCGTCTCACGGTTAATGGTGATTCCAAGCCTGTTTAGCGTAGGCGAAGTCGTCGGCTTCCTTGCTAGCTTTACGTTACTGGTCAGGGCTTTTCTGCCTCGCCAGGTTGCGGTGAGTCCCAATCTGGAAGATCGAAAATTTTTAGAGCGCTACTTGGCACTCGGCCCAGATGAGTATGAGCTTCAGATGCTGGTCAACTTAACAGAAACATACAACGCAAACAAACAGCGTTTAGACGATATCACTCAAACGCTGAAATACGCGGCCTACGCTACCTGGAGTGTTGCGGTCGTGATCTTGGCTCATATGATTGGCATCTACTTCCTGAGATAGATTTATTTCCACTCTTGGACTTTCAGTGTATTTTAAGATATTGATCTTGAGGTGAACTCGATCTACGTCTTAATTAATAGATCTAACAGGATTAGATCTATTAGCATTGCATTTATGGGATAGGTTGATGTCCCACTCATCTTTTGGGTAGCCTTTATCTATGACTTCTCATTCAACAGAACATCACTCAGTTGAAGAGTCGCCCGAAAAGCGCGTTCAACTGCCGAGCCCAGACGCAAAAAATATCACGGTATTGACCCGTGAATTGCCGAATGAGCCGATTTTGCCGTGGCACCGTTTTGATTCTCCTTGGCTGGGCCATGAGACTGAAGCAGCGGCTGGAACGCTAGAAGAGCTGGTCGAACGGAGTGATGTCGAAATTCAGGCGATTGATGAAGCGGTCATTGAGCTAAAAGCAGAGGCTTTAGCTCCGCGTGACACAGAGCAGCCCGATGGGCCAGATAGCGATTTTGACTTGGAAGAGACTGACTCTAAGCTTGATATCGACGATTCAGACGAAGAAAGCGATGCCGAGATCTCTGACGATGAAGGGGTCGAGTACTTGGGAGACGAAGTCTTAGAGACTGGAGATTGGTCTTTCGTTGAGACAGAGAGTGATGCTGCGTTGCCCGATCAGGATGGGGTGCAACAGTCTGGCGTCCGCCCAGAACATCGTCGCGTCTATCTGCCTGAACCCGACTTGAGCAACATTGATCCGACTCTGCCGCTGGAGACTCTGTCTGAAGCGCCATTGCCGAATCAAGAGTCGCCAGAGCTAGCGGATCAGGATACCGATGATGAATTAGGGCTTGAGGATGAATTAGGGCTTGAGGATGAATTGGAGCCTGAGGATGTGAGTGAACTAAACGTTGCACCCCCTGAGAAGACGGAGCATCACGATAACATCTCTCCCACTTCAACAAACTGCGTCAGTCCTGATTAAAATGCTGTCTGCATAGATGGAGTCTTAGGTTTTGTGGGCGATCGCCACAACGCTGATTCTGCCTCTGATTTCAGTATGGAGCCTGACTCTCAGACAGAATGAAGCTAACCCATTGACGAGATTGCAGTGCATGGGCGATATCGGGATGGACGTATCGCCAAAGTGACGCATCCATCATTTTTTGACTCCATCAATGGGATTCAATGGGATGACACTGCTAGTGCTTAATCGGCACCGCCAACGGAGTTGGATGTGCTCGCCATAAAACTTCCAACTTTTTTGCAGGTAGCGTCATATAAAGAACATCTCCAGGGCTCAGATTGGCTTCTAGCAGATCCCAGCCATGGATAGACCGATGCATCGTTTCTAGAGATAGCGGCACAAAATCTACATCCATAGCGACATCTTTTACTCGTTTGCCACAGAAAGGATGACCCGGAGTAATGATGGTGGCGATCGCCATCCAGAGAATATTGCCCGTCATGCCGTTGCCCAAGATCCGTCCGCCCAGAGCTGCAGCCGCGAACGATGGAGCGGCCAAATCTGGAGGACTCAAAATCGCGTCAAAGTCAAAGACCTCTTGGGCTAGAGGCGCAAAGTCGGGGTCTTGAGTCCGCATGACAACCGATAGGCGAGGTGCTAAACCTTTTGCACTGAGAGCAATTTCTAAGTTGGCAACATCATCGCTGGTCACGGCAATCAGAGCTTCCGCATGCTCGATGTAGGCCGCTTCCAGCGTTGCCGCAATGCTGGCGTCCCCATGAATGATAGGAATTTTTGCGGCATGGGCCATGTTTAGGAAGCGGTTATTGGGATCTTGCTCAATGACTACAACCTCGCACCCGTTCTCCTTGAGCTGATTGACGACCTTCATGCCAATGCCGCCTAACCCACAGATAATATAGTGGTTGCGCTGGGGAATCCGCACCGTGTTCCACAGCCGCCGAAACCGAGTTCCTAAGATCAGATCGTTGAGCAGGGCATAGCAAATACCGATGACCCCGGTTCCCAACAGCATCATCACAACGGTGAAAAATTTAATGGTGGTGGCGGCATCTTCTGCGACACTCTCATTGCCCCCCGCCCCCGTAATCATCCCCACTGAAAAGTAGAGTGCATCGACAACGGAGACTTGATAGCTGACAGATACATACGTAAATGTCGCGGTCAAAATGGTGAGCAGTAGCGCCAGCAGCACCACAATCGTGGGGCGAATCTGCCGCTGAAACTGATAGATGCCGTTGAGTGCGCCCTGAAACGCCTGAGTCAGAGTTTGCCTTGACGAACGAATGTTAGGTTGAGTGGCGACAATCAGGCGATCGCCCACTTCAATTTGCTTTCCTTCATAGATCGCAGAGACTAGATCGGTTTCGCCGCGAACAGGTAAATAGTAAATCAGCATTCGGCTAGGATTTTCCCACAGCTCATGCAGATGGCGACCACTCCAAGGATGGTGATCATCGATCACTTCTTCATGAATGGGCCAAGGCTGGCGATCGAGACGCAACTGGCCAATGGCTCGACTTCCCAGAGCTGCAAATGCAAAGACAGGCGCAGCGATGCCTGCGACGCTCATCGACACGTGGTCGGGCAAAGTGCGATCGAGACGATAACCGAGGCTTGCATTAAACAAACGACTAACGATGCGAATGCTGGGGTTGATGACTCGCGCTTGAGTCAAAATGGCTAGGTTAAGTGCATCGTCACCCGCTGCTAAAACAAGCGTGTGAGCTTCGTGAACTCCTGCTTCCATCAAAGTTTGGGGCGATCGCAAGTCTCCAACAAGAATATCTGAAGCATATCGATATTGGTTGGTATGAAGGGGCTGATCATGGATGCCTTTAACTTGAGCATCCTGATCCTTCAGCAGGCAGAAAACCTTAAAACCAGTGCGACCTAAACCACAAACAATAATGCGGGGCTTCATAGACGAAACGCAGAAACAATCTGCGGACAGATATGACCATAGCAGTAAGCAAAGATGGAAACCTTTACTATTCTGAATAACTCAACTTGAATCGACTGTAGCTAAGTCTACGATGTAACAATTCTTGAAGCTTAAGTCAATTTCTCATTGTTGCACAGGAGTGAGAGACGATACCGCTGAGAACTGAGTATTTAGGGAAAGCTACTGAATTGAGCCGATTATCCTTAACGGTGACTTCCTCAGCGCTATCCATGACTTGATTGCCTCATGACTTGATTGCCTTATTGCATATTGCATCGTAATTGGGACGTATCTGAGCTGTACGTTTGGTACGTTTTACCGTGTCCCAGACTTTTATAGTGTCCTAACCAAATGATCTCTGGAAGCATAGAGAGACAGAATTAAGTAGGTGGTCAAAACTAAACGTAGTAGATGTAGGTTGTGGTTGAGGAACGAAACCCAACGCCCTCATGGGTTACGCTTCGCTAACCCATGCTACTGGATCAACACAGCTAAAATGATGTAATAGGAAGTGTTGATATAGAGGGTTTGACGATGGGGCGAGGGAAAAAGGACGAAAACAAAATTCGTTTAAGTGCTGAGCAGCGGGAACGATTGGAAGACATCAGTCGCAAGGGTCACGCGCCTGCGAAGAAAATTCTCCACGCCCAAGTTCTCCTGATGGCAGACGAAGGAGCCGGGGCGACGA
>JBARXP010000248.1:0-5205 GCA_049647405.1 Elainellaceae cyanobacterium
TTATGCATAGATCCTCGAAAACCCCTCACCCTAGCCCTCTCCCAAGAGGAGAGGGAACAAGAATTTTGATCGGCTCCCCTCGCCCGCTGGGAGAGGGGTTGGGGGTGAGGGGAAACAAGTTTTGTCAGTCAACCAGTTGCTAGTCTTGCTCTTGAACCCAGACTGATACTGAACCGCCATTGCAGCGAAATTCGGCCCATCCTCGATCGTTGGTGTAGATCGGCTCTGCAACATGCTCTGTTAAATCGACAAACTTGGCGCGGGGTTGCCCGACCTCCATCCATTTGGCTCCGGCATCACCATCGCTCATCAAGACGGCCATTGCTCGGGGGTGGTCTTCATCTCCGAGGCGCGTCCAGCCGATCGTGTTGAAGTGATCGAAGTAGTCGTACTGGTCGCCGTGGGCAAAGTGACTGCGGGCGTAGAGAAGCTTGTCGAGAATCCATTTGTGGGACGGCATGTAGATGGGGTAGGTGTTGCCGTCTCGTCCATAGTCTTCGTAATCCGCTCCATAGTAGTCGGCATAAAACACGCAGGGATACCCCTCTCGCCGCAGCAAAATTAGGGCATAGGCCAGAGGCTTAAACCAGGGCTCGACTGGGGCTTCTAGGGCTTGGAGGGGCTGAGAGTCGTGGTTTTCAACGAAGGTGACGGCATGGGTCGGGCGCTGCTGCATCAGCGTGTCGTCTAAGATTGTGCGCATGTCATAGTTGCCCCCGGCCTTGCTGGCGTAGTGGAAGTTGTAATGAAGGGGCACGTCAAATACGGCCATGCGCCCACCCACGGAGTCGATGTACCAGTGCAGCGTATTGATGTTGGGCACCCAATATTCGCCCACGAAAAACAGGTCTTTGCCTGCATGAGCTTCGAGGTCATCAATCCAGCTGGGGAAAAACCAGGAAGAAATATGCTTGATGGCATCAAGCCGAAAGCCGTCTACTTGAGTGGTGTCTAAATACCAGCGTCCCCAGTGGGTGATTTCTTTTCGGACATCGGGATGCTGAAAGTCTAGGTCGCAGCCCATGAGGTAGGAAAAGTTGCCTTTTTCTAGGGCAACATAATCGTCAAACTGTTTGCCTTCCAGCAAATAAACGGTGTCGTGGTTGTCGGGATCATAGGTGTTGTAGTCTACGGCGTCGAAGTGATACCAGTGCCATTCAAACTCGGAATAGGTTCCCTGGCGACCCGGAAAATTAAAGTGGGTATAGCTCTCGATTTCATACATATCTCCTTTCGGGTTGAGGCGATTGTCTTGGGGAAACGGAGTCGCTTTGACTTTTTCTTTGGAGTCGCCGCCCATGCGATGGTTGATTACTCCATCGGCGTAGACCTGAATCTCGTGCTGATGCAGGGTGGCGATCGCCTCTAAATACTCTTGACGAGTGCCGTACTTGGTGCGAACGCTGTCCTTTTGGTCAAACTCGCCCAAGTCGTACATGTCATAGACGCCATAACCCACATCGTAGCCACCGCTGATGCCTTTGTAGGCGGGGGGCAGCCAGAGTGCGGTGAAGCCAGCATTTGACAGGGCTGGCGCATCATTTTTTACCTTTTCCCAAAGGGAACCATCGGCAGGAACATACCAATGGAAGTACTGCATCATTACGCCATTTAGCTCAGCCATAGTCTATTCCCTGTAGTGGTTTTTTCTAAAGGACTGGGATCGTGCGAATTGAAATCAGGGGGCGGGGATGTGAACTGTAAAAAACGAGTAGAGGTAAATTTCTCATTCAATTGAACCTCAGATGCTCCTTTAAATATGAGATCCTGTGAAATTCCTTAAGCATTCTCAAGTCTTCTTTGCGCTTTCACGGTCTAATGTGTCATCAAAGCGTGAGCCAGACAAGGTAGACCCTCGGTTTTATATTGGTTTCACCGCCCACAGTAGAAGCCCAGTAGGAACTCACTCGGGCGATGCCCAAAGACCAAGAGAATCAAGACTAAGACCCATCACAAGTCATCGAATCCTGGAAAACTTAATGGCAAGTTTCGCTATCCCTACCGAGAAACCTTCTACAATGAGTCCGATCTGCGGTGAATCTATGTTGCTGCGCTCATTACCCCTCTCTAAAAGGATGCCGTAACGCCCTATGCCACGTCGTGATGACCTCCACAAGATTCTGCTTATTGGGTCTGGCCCCATCGTTATTGGTCAAGCCTGTGAGTTTGACTACTCAGGCACTCAAGCCTGCAAAGCCCTAAGAGACGAAGGGTATGAGGTGGTGCTGATCAATTCCAACCCGGCAACGATCATGACTGATCCCGAAACGGCTGATCGCACCTACATTGAGCCGTTGACACCTGACATGGTTGAGAAAGTGATTGAGCGGGAGCGTCCAGATGCGATGCTGCCGACGATGGGCGGTCAGACGGCTCTCAATATCGCGGTGACGCTGGCCAAAAATGGAGTGCTCGACAAATACAACGTCGATTTGATTGGCGCAAAGCTGCCTGCCATTGAAATGGCAGAAGACCGCAAGCTGTTCAAAGAAGCGATGGCTCGCATTGGGGTTGATGTGTGTCCGTCAGGGTTGGCCGAAACCATGGACGAAGCTTGGGCGATCGCCGAACAAATTGGCTCTTACCCGCTGATTATTCGTCCGGCCTATACGATGGGCGGCTCTGGCGGCGGCATTGCCTACAACCAAGAAGAGTATGAAGAAATGGCCCAGGCGGGGATCGATGCTAGCCCGGTGTCTCAGATTCTTGTCGAACAGTCGCTTCTGGGCTGGAAAGAGTATGAGCTAGAAGTGATGCGAGATCTGGCCGATAACGTGGTGATTATCTGCTCGATTGAGAATATTGATCCCATGGGCATTCACACGGGCGACTCGATCACCGTGGCCCCAGCCCAAACCCTGACCGATAAGGAATATCAGCGCCTACGAGACGCCTCCATCAAAATCATTCGGGAAATTGGCGTCGAAACCGGGGGCTCAAACATCCAGTTTGCAGTCAACCCAGTGACGGGCGATGTGATTGTGATTGAGATGAACCCACGGGTGTCGCGCAGTTCGGCGCTGGCCTCCAAAGCGACGGGATTTCCGATCGCCAAATTTGCCGCAAAACTGGCCGTGGGCTATACCCTAGACGAAATTCCCAACGACATCACCAAAAAGACTCCGGCTAGTTTTGAACCCACCATCGATTATGTGGTGACCAAGATTCCTCGGTTTGCCTTTGAGAAATTTCCCGGTTCTCAGGCTGTGCTCACGACTCAGATGAAGTCGGTGGGTGAGGCCATGGCCATCGGGCGGACGTTCCAGGAATCATTTCAGAAAGCCTTGCGATCGCTCGAAACCGGGCGCTCAGGCTGGGGGTGCGATCGCGACGAAAAGTTGCCGAGTCTTGCCCAGCTCCGATCCCAGCTCCGAACTCCTAACCCAGAGCGAATTTTTTCCGTGCGCCATGCCTTTCAGCTTGGGCTCAGCATTGATGAGGTGTTTGAGCTAACGAATATTGATCCCTGGTTTCTCGACAAGCTTCAGCAGCTTCTAGACACCGAAAAGTTGCTGAAACGGACGAAGCTCAACGATCTCACCTATGACGTGATGTATCGAGTCAAGCAGCAGGGCTTTAGCGATCGCCAAATTGCCTACGCCACCAAGTCTAAGGAGGCAGACGTGCGCACCTATCGCAAGCAGCTCGGCGTGATCCCCGTTTATAAAACTGTTGATACCTGTGCAGCTGAGTTTGAAGCCCTGACGCCCTATTACTATTCCACCTATGAGCGGGCAGCAGAATTTGTCGGTGAAGGAAGTGGTGAAGGGACTCAGCTCAGGGATGATTCAGAGGTGCTGTCGTCTGACCGCCGAAAAGTGATGATCTTAGGCGGTGGCCCCAACCGCATCGGCCAGGGTATTGAGTTTGACTACTGCTGTTGTCATGCGTCTTATGCCCTGCGAGACGATGACTTTGAGACGATCATGGTCAACTCTAATCCCGAAACCGTCTCGACTGACTACGATACGAGCGATCGCCTCTACTTTGAGCCGCTGACCCAAGAAGATGTGCTCAATATCGTCGAGGCCGAATTTCCAGAAGGCATCATCATTCAGTTTGGCGGCCAGACGCCGCTGAAGCTTTCGGTGCCGTTGCAGAACTATCTCGAAGACCCCATCAATGCCTCGAAGACTAAGATCTGGGGCACGTCTCCCGACTCCATCGACACGGCGGAAGACCGGGAGCGGTTTGAGAAAATCTTACGAGAGCTAGACATCAAGCAGCCTCCCAATGGCCTTGCCCGGAGCTATGACGAATCACTCCGCATTGCCCAAACGATCAGCTATCCCGTGGTGGTGCGTCCGAGCTATGTGCTAGGAGGTCGCGCCATGGAGATTGTCTACTCCGACGCTGACCTAGAGCGCTACATGACCTATGCCGTACAGGTTGAGCCCGATCATCCGATTTTGATTGATAAATTCCTTGAAAATGCCATCGAGGTAGACGTAGATGCGATCGCCGATCAGACTGGGGAAGTCGTGATTGGCGGCATTATGGAGCACATTGAGCAAGCGGGCATTCACTCGGGCGACTCGGCCTGCTCGATTCCGACGATTTCCCTTACGCCCCAAGCCCTAGAAACCATTCGCACCTGGACGGTGCAGTTGGCCAAAGCGCTAAAAGTCATCGGCCTGATGAATATTCAGTTTGCGGTTCAGGGTGAGCAAGTTTATATTCTCGAAGCGAACCCCCGTGCGTCTCGAACGGTTCCGTTTGTGTCGAAGGCGATCGGTGTGCCGCTGGCGAAGATGGCCGTGCGGGTCATGTCGGGGCAGACCCTAGCAGAGCTGGGCTTTACTAAAGAAGTGATCCCCACCCATATTGCGGTGAAAGAAGCCGTGTTGCCCTTCGACAAGTTTCCGGGCACAGACACTCTCCTGGGGCCTGAAATGCGCTCTACGGGAGAAGTCATGGGCATTGACGTAGACTTTGGTCAAGCCTTTGCCAAGGCAGAGATGGCGGCGTCTCAGAAAATTCCGCTCAAGGGCACCGTGTTTGTCTCAATGAACGATCGCGATAAGCAAGCGGTCGTTCCCATTGTCAAAGACCTGATGGAGTTGGGCTTGAGTGTCGTCGCAACGGCAGGAACGCAGCTCATTCTCGAAGAGCAAGGTTTGGGTGTCGATTTAGTCTTGAAGGTGCATGAGGGTCGCCCCAATGTCATCGACGCCATGAAAAACCGCCAGATTGATTTGGTTATCA
>JBARXP010000249.1:0-15650 GCA_049647405.1 Elainellaceae cyanobacterium
TGGACTATCCGGTAGAAATTTCGCCCCTGGCGAAACCTCACCGCAGCAAACCGGGTCTAGTAGAAAGGTTTGAACTGTTCATCGTCGGTCGCGAAACGGCAAACAGCTTCTCAGAGCTGACCGACCCAATCGATCAGCGTCAACGATTGGAAGAGCAGGCCGCTCGCAAAGAGGCTGGGGATCTGGAAGCTCAGGGCGTTGACGAAGACTTTCTCGCCGCTCTAGAGCAAGGAATGCCGCCTACAGGAGGCATGGGCATGGGGATTGATCGCCTGGTTATGTTGCTCTGCGACTGTGCCAGCATCCGCGATGTCATCGCGTTTCCGCTGCTGAAGCCAGAAAAATCGGGTTCAGAAAATCCAGATGCGGCGATCTAACTCAACTGGTTGAGCCAAACGGGGGTTCTAAATAGTCTCTATTTTGGGAGACGCTGATCCTAGAAAATAGAGGGAAAACCCATGAATATGCGTATGGTTGTAGCGAGGGGGGTGGCGATCGCCACGCTCTTGTCATCCCTCTCTATCTTCGCCTGTAGACCCACACCGTCAGAGCCGCCCCTCGCTGAAGCGCCCACTCCTGTCGAACCTTTTCCAGACGCTCCTGAAGCAGACGCCGAAGCGTCACGCACGCCTCTGCCCGACGATATTCAGATCTATCAAGATGACAGCGGCTTATTTGCCCTCGCACTGCCCCAGGGCTATAGCTTCGAGTCAATGGACAACGGCATGACTTTCCGCTCTAAGGATGAAGGATTTGGGGGGGCGATCGCCTATCAAATGTCCGATACCGACACCCCCCTCGACACCGAAGCCCTAGAATCGCGACTCCGAGAAGAGATCGAGTCGAAGTTTTCAGACGTGACCTGGCAGTCTGACCGTCAACCTCAGTCTGATGGTAGCTTCCGCATTGACTGGCAAGGCAAAACCAGCGATGGTCAGACCCTCGACGCTCTCAGCTTTATTGAGCAGCATGGCAACGTCATCTACACGTTCAATGCCTATGGCGTAGATCAGCCTTACAACGAATACAATCGCGATGCCCAAATTATTGTGGGTACTTATGTCGTGCAGGAAAATCCTCCCGCATCAATCAATACGGAAGCTCCTGAGTAGCTCTGATTTCTTATAGGCAGGACTTACGCATTTCAACGAGTTTATTCAGGCTTATGCGAGTTGTACGTAAGTCCTGATAGGGCAAGGCAAAAATTGACAAAAACTTTAGGAGCCGCCCAGCAGGTCACCACATCGACAAAATCTCTATTGCTGAGCACCTGCATTTATTTTTGGCTATTCGCAAAGGCTGCTCAGATAGGGGCTGCATTCAGGATGGGGCACAACTTTTGCTGAAGGGCATCAGAATCTGCCTCCTTATGCAAATGATCTAAGAGGCAGCATTGAAAGCTGCTCTCAGAGCGAATTAGAGAAAATGCCAGGATTTTTGGGAATTCGTAACAATAATTAATATGGCGCTTTTGGGTGGCGATCGCCATGGGCGTCTATCGCTGAGATGCTTGCCAGATAAGGGCTTGAGTGGCTTTAGTAGGTGATGCTTGAGATCTGAATGGTCTGACGCTACTGCTGGTGTACCACAAGATATAGCGTCTGGCCTTGCAAGCTGCTGCTCCAATACGCTACAAAATGTCCATCAACACTATTCGCCCCCTCTCCGCTTATGTCTGACACTATTCGTGAGTATCTCCAAGCGATCGGTAAACATCAGCTTCTTTCTCATAGCGAAGAAATTGAGTTGGCTCAAGCTGTGCAAGCCTGGTTAAGTTATGGCAAGCCCGACGGTGACATTGATAATCTCTGCCCTGCTGCTGTAAAACACGCTGGGCTGCGAGCAAAAAGACGGTTAATTGAGTCTAATTTGCGCTTAGTTGTCAGTATTGCAAAAAAATATACGAACCGTGGGATGGAGCTGCTCGACTTAATTCAGGAAGGTACTATCGGCCTTGATCGGGCAGTCGAAAAGTTTGATCCAACGAAAGGATTTAAGTTTTCAACCTATGCAACTTGGTGGATTCGTCAAGCGATTACGCGATCTCTTTCCCAACATGCCCGCACGATTCGCTTGCCCGTTCATATTGTTGAAAAGCTCAATAAAATTAAACGAACTCGTAGTGAGTTAACCCAGACACTTGGCCGCACTCCAACATTAGATGAGCTTTCTGAAGCCATTGAAATGGCACCCGACAAAATTAGAAAGCTGCTACAGCAAGCGTCTCACTGCACCAGCTTAGACATGATGGTCGGCAAGGCAGAAGATACGCGATTGCTGGATTTGATCGCTGACGTGAATTCGATGAACCAGCTAGAATTGCGAGAGATTCGCGATCAGTTAACTACAATCTTTGCCTCTAGTAATTTGACAGATCGAGAGCGTGCTTGTGTTGAGCTGCGCTTTGGCCTAGACCGAGGCAAGCCTCGCAGCTTAGATGAGGTAGCTAAGACTCTAGCTCCAATGATTGGGCGACCTCACATTAGTCGAGAAAGAGTGCGTCAGATTCAATCAAAGGCGATGCGAAAACTTCAGGCTCAAGTTCAAAAAACGGTGTAATTTCTCTTTGGAGCGGCATCATTTTCTAACTCAATAGTTTCACTTCAATCATTCTGATCTCATGATCTTAGAGAACTCTTGCAACTGCGGGGGTTCTTTTCATTGCTCTGGGTATTGCAAGATCAACTTAACTTCAAGTTCTGCTGATCTTCACTGGATAAGTTCGTGCGATTTTTCCTAAATGCAGTCAATGTGGCACAGTCGAGCGGCATAAATCAGCAAGTGAGTGTCTTCGCATTCCGCCAACAAGTGCGGGCCAATCGCTAGCGCCAGTACGAACAGCCCAGCGCTACTGGCAACTCACTCCTGACAAAGAAACCCAACCGTCTGCCTCAACCTGGATGGGCAGACTTTCGAGTCGCTGACTAAGCCTCGATCGAAAAGTGGTTGGAGATCGTCATGAGCGCCTATTTGATGGTTGTGTTGAACATTCCATCGATGCGGCCTGAGGGTCAATTTTTCTTGATCTTGACCCCTCAATTGTGGTTTCTTCTCTTGAGCGGAAAGAGTATATGTTGGCAACCCACCTAGTTGCTCTACTCGCTACGGTGCAGGCTGATTTGGTTGTTTAACCGCTTCTTCTAGCGCATCTTGCAACGACACATTCAGAGATACGATCAGCTTTCTCAACTTCATTCGAGGAATATAAGGCCATCCACCTTCGGACTCCATATCTTTTAAGAAGGTATAGAGCTGATGCCGACTCTCGGGTAAAGCCTCCTGAAACAATCCATCACAAACCTCTCGATGGGATGCTTCTAAAATACGTAGCAGTGCTAGTAGAGCAGTCCCTTCACCTTTTTGGCGGTGAGCTACATTGTGCACGAGGTTGGCGATCGCCTCTAAATCAGCCTGCAGCTCATCTGATATTGCGGGTGAATCGGAGACTATGTAGTCGTTTGATTGTTCTATAGCCATAGCAAACCTCTCAATCTTGAGAACCATCCTTACACAGTCGCCCCAATCCTACCTTCAACCAGCAGAAATTCCTACCGACTTCCACTACGCCGCAGATCAAAGCCAATAAAGGGGACAAGGTCTTGTAAAATACTGAAGTGTTTTGCTTGAGATCATCGTTGTATTCCTGAATTACACTTCAAAGTTGAAAGCATTTTAATTCGAAGAATGTCAAAACTAACAGCGAGTGAGATTCAAGGTGCTGTTCTGCATGGGTTGAAGAACAGGACTCTGCTACCAGAGCCTTAGCTTAGCTCAATCACGAATTACCTTATTGGCAGCTAGATTTTGTCCAACAAAGGTGTTTCATAGGACGGGTTAAGTTGTGGCAAACCCAAAAGATGGTGAGAAATTCGTATGAAGTATTGAGGTTGAGTATGAGGTATCGTACGTTAATCGGTTTGTTTTTGGCGCTTTGCTTGGGCTTTTTGACCGCTTGTAGCGAAGGAATGTCGTCGTCATCCTCTGATGTTGCGCTGACATACGATCAAATCAAAGGGACAGGGTTAGCCAATTCTTGCCCCAGTTTGTCCGAAACAAGTCGCGGCTCCATCCAGCTCTCTAACGGTTCCGATTACGTTATTCGAGAGCTTTGCCTAGAGCCAACCAGTTACTTTGTAAAAGAAGAGCCCCTAAACAAGCGCGCAGTAGCCGAGTATGTTTCAGCTAAGGCGTTAACGCGGTACACCTCTTCAATCGATCAAGTTAGTGGCGATCTCACATTCGAAAACGACAAGACTCTCAAATTCATTGAAAAAGACGGATTTGATTTTCAGGCCATTACGGTTCAACTGCCGGGTGGAGAACAGGTTCCTTTCTTGTTTACGATTAAAGACTTGGTCGCGACTGCTCCTCTAAATGCTGGAGGCATCACCACTTCTACAGATTTTGAAGGTGGGTTTAAAGTGCCTTCTTACCGGACATCCAACTTTTTGGACCCGAAAGGTCGAGGTCTAGCAACAGGCTATGACAACGCTGTTGCACTCCCTGCACAAGCCGATAATGAAGAGCTAGTCAAAGAAAACGTCAAACGTTTTGAAACCGGTTCAGGCACGATCTCCCTTCAAGTTGCAAAGGTTGACAGCGTAACAGGAGAAATTGCTGGAACCTTTGAGAGTGAGCAGCCTTCTGATACCGACATGGGTGCAGACGAAGCTCTAGATGTCAAAGTCAGAGGTATTTTCTACGGTCGAGTTGAACCCTCAGCTTAGATTGCAGAATCCATTGGTCATGGCTGATCATCAGTCCTTATAACCAAATAGACTTTTGACATAAGGCAAAATTCATCCAATCAAACCGACTACGATGCCAGAGGTAGAGCCCTGTTACAGCTCCGCCTCTGGCATTTTTAGAAGGAAAATTTTAGTCATCGCCTAGATCTTCAACATAGCGATCGCCCATAATCTTAAACCTTTTTTGAGGGTCGTTGAAGCTGCTCCTCAAGACGGTTGGCGTAGTGATGCTTCTGGCGATCGCCATACCTAATCTACAAAAGTAAACCCTTGTCAAGGTCAAGTTTTAGTCCAGGGTTTTACTTTTACTTATTTTTATATGGCAAGAGTGATCTTTTTTATTTAGCAAATCACAATAACAATAGAGATAGTCATCATCGAGTTATCTTGTCTTATTCCAAGCAAGTCATCTTAGATAGACAAGAGGAATAAGCCCAACAGCTTCCACCGTAATTCTCATCTTTCGTAAAAATTAGACTGCAAAATGAGAAGCTTTGATAAAGTATGGCTTTTTTCCAGGAAAAGACCATCTGTCGCTTGATTTAATAAGTATGTCTTTTACTGCTGCTATTTAAATTCAGGAGTATATCTATTCATCAGGATAAAATTTTAAAAACTTAGCTTAGTGCATTTATCTACTCTGTTTGTATTACTCAACAAAGCATTCTAGCTCTTGTTTACCCCACTCATGGTCGGTTTCGAACGGTCTCTAAACACATCCCCACATGCGTTTCACGACTCAACGACATTCCCGCAAGGGTGCCAATAAGCTGATTATAGTTTGCTGGTCTTAGCGGTAGGCTTCAGTAAAAACGCAGTTGCTAGGAGTCTGTCAAGAGAATATATTCAACATGCGATTGTTCGCTCATTATCTCTTCTATACAGCGAGAATAATGCACCGAAAGCATAAGGGGTGTTGAGAATCCGTCGAAGAGAACTCTGCTGTCAGGCCAATTAATGTTAAGCCAATCACATAGAGCAAGCGATCTGGCACGGTTAACACGAGTAACAAACGGGTCAGGTGCATTCGTATCGTCGAGCCACAGCCATACCACTCCCTGACTGAACACTTTTATCCGTCTCTATTACCTGAACTTCGTCATGCTTACAACAGCGACTACTACAGAACTCAAAAGCCAAAGCTTGCAACTGTTTCGAGAATATCAGCAAGCGCCCTCTCCTGAAATTAGGAACAAGCTTGTACAGCTTAACTTTGGATTGGTTCGCAAAGAAGCTCACCATTGGATGAACCAGTGTTTAGAAAACTATGAAGATTTGATCCAAGTTGGTAGCCTGGGACTTATTCGAGCGATCGAGCGTTTTGACATGAGTAAAGGTCATGCGTTTAGCTCATTTGCAATTCCTTATATTCGCGGTGAGATTCAACATTATCTTAGAGACAAGGGATCTCCAGTAAGGATTCCTCGTCGTTGGCAAACGCTACAGCGTCAGGCAGCCCACAAGGCAAGAGAGATTCAAACCGAGCTAAATCGGATGCCTACAGATACTGAGTTAGCCGAGGCATTAGCCATCTCCCTTGAGGAGTGGCAAGAGATTAAGCTCGCCAGCCGCAACCGCTCCCCTCTGAGCCTCGATGCTCCTATGCATAATGAGGAAGACGGTTCAACTTCTTTAGGCGATCTCATTCCCGATCATCACTATCGAAGTTTTCAGCTTGTTCAAGAAGACCGCATTCGGGTACAACAAGCGCTCGTCAGTCTTGAACAGCGAACTCAGCAAGTTCTTGAATTTGTGTTTCTTCAAGATTTGACACAAAAAGAAACCGCTGAGAGACTAGGCATCAGTGCTGTTACTGTGTCTCGCAGGCTCAAGAAAGGTCTTAAGCTCCTCAAGCAAGCGATGGCAAATCAGCCCAATTAGACGGTGGTTCAGGGTTGCTTCATACTTAAACATCCATGCCAATCACTTGAGTAAGTGGCACAAATCTGGGAGAGATCCCTGGATGGGAAACATTAGGATCAGAGTGACAAGCTCGTATAAAACCTAATTGATATGAAAGCTCGAACAGCAATAATTGTCTTCTTTTCAACATTAAGTATGTCTGCTCTCGCGGCGCTGTCTACGAAAACTCCAGTGCTATCGGAGACAATCAGCGCGCCTTTAACGTCTGCTATTACAATCAGTGGAACGACGGGAGGTAGTCAGCAGAGTCAATGTGGTTTCATCAGCAATAGCCCCAGTCATCAGCTCATTGTCACTGAACCATTAGTGTCACTAAGATTCACACTAGAAGCCGAAGGGTCTCCCACCTTATTTATCCAAAATAGACAAGGGCGTGGGGAATGCGTCATGTCAGATCGCCTTTCAAGAGGTAGCATCGAGCTTCCCGGTGCTTGGGAAGAGGGAAGCTACGCTATCTATGTTGGCGATCGCAGCGGTGAAAGCCACTCTTACCGGTTGTCGGTCAACCAAGGATTTTAATCCGTCTTCAATGAGCAAAAGCTCAATTGATAGCATCTCAACCCGAATCTCAACCCGATTCAGTTCAATTATGTCGAACATACAGGCCGAACATATTTGAGCGTTTCGAGGGCTAGTCTGAAATCTCTTCTCTAGGCACTTCAATCACTTCAACATCTACCGTGCCAGGAGGAGTCACTCTCACTAGATGACCATGGTCAAACTCCAAAGGCTCTCCACAGGAAAGGCAATTTAACTGAGAACTAGAGATTCCCACATTTTCACTGTGGCAAACTGGACACTCAGCAGTCAGTACATTGCGGCTCAGCCACCATCTCAGGCCAACGTATCCGACTATGGGAGCTAACAATAGCAACACAATCAGAATTAGAAATGACTTGACCAGCCAGCCCAAACCGATGGCTGTCAGCAACCAAATAACCGCAATGATGGTCAGCAACAAGCGAAACCCAGAAAAGCTGACTTGGAGACCTCTCATGGAATTTCGATCCACATCTTTTCTCCTTACTCGTTCATTGCTAGCCTAGCGCTCAGATTTGTTTTCATCAACTGGTGCTGATGGCCGCAACTCATACTGAATGAGTAGATTGCTAGCTAATGTGAAAAAATATAGGCTGGGCGATCGCTCAACGTCTTGAAGGGAAGCAACCCAGTAAACTCTATTGAATGAGCAATGAGGCTAAGACCCACTCATCAAAGATTCGTGAAGGTCAATGGTCAACCTGATGCTTTTTGATGACCAGGCAGTTTCTCCCGTCTTTAACACGCTCATAAGCAACCTGGTCAGCCAAACGACGAAGTAGAAACCAGCCGTATCCGCCTAGTCTTAAAGTCCCAGGGACAGGCTCCTTTAAAGAATTGGGATTGAACGGTTTGCCATGATCCCAAATACGAATCTCAATATGATCGTCCCACAGATCCAAGTCGATATCGATTTCTGTCTCAGATGGCATCTTGTGGTGAGCATGGCGCACAGCATTTGTGAAGCCTTCAGCTAGGGCCAGATTGAGCGGATAGACTTGCCCGTCCAACCACTCTCTTGTCCGAAGATTGTCGTGACAGAAGCCACGAAACCAGCTTTGTACGTTATTTAAAACGGTCAATTCACTCTTAACTGTTAAGTGTTCATGTCGGAACATAGCTTACCAATTCTGGAGATTGTCTTGCTCTAAATCTAGGGGCTCAAACTGCATCTGTTTCAACAAAGGCATTAAGGAGGTTGAGGCAACTAACCCAGGGCATTCAGCCAGTACAGCCAACATGGGCGCTCACCTTTGGCTTTGCCCTTCTGCCTAAAGCGGTGAACGTCAACGTATAAGTATTCATAAATAAACTAACATCAGCTCGATCAAATCGATCTTTTGCCACTTTAACAAGAAAAATCAGAATTATAAATATCCGAGATTCAGACTGAGCTTGTATTGAAGGTAAAACCGACCCGCTTTACAAAGTGCAGCTAAAAGTCAATTTCCTAAAGCATTGGCACTGCTCTTAGAGGATGTTTGAAAAGGGGGTAGGGGGTCAAATTTTATGCCAACCGCTTGACCATAATCCGGATCATCGCGAGGTAAATCAATGTCTCTGAGGTTTCTGGTAACTTCTCATAATCTCGAACTAATCGACGGCATCCCATTAACCATCCAAATGTCCGCTCCACCACCCACCGTTTTGGGAGTAAGACGAATCCCTTGGATTGTTCAGGACGGAGAACCACCTGCACAACCCAACGGCAGATGTCCATCACCGCCATCATGAAGTTCGGGCCACTAAAGCCCCCATCGACCCAGATCGTGTGCAGACGAGAGACCGATTTCCCCATCGGTTTGACCTGTTCGAGTACGTGCTGGCCCCCTTGCCGTTCACTGACGTTGGCGGCAGTCACCCAGACCCGTAACACTAAGCCCAACGTATCGACCGTCATGAAACGCTTGCGTCCCTTGATCTGCTTGCCTGCATCGTAGCCCACCGACTCATGAACCATCGCGGCACTCTTGACACTTTGGCTATCAAGAACCGCTTCCGACGGACTCGGATGCCGCTCCTCCGCCATCCGCTCGCAGCGATACAGGGCCTCATGAATCTTCAGCCACGTCCCGTCCTTACGCCAGTTGCGGAAGTAGGTGTACACCGTTTGCCATGCTGGGAAGTCACCGGGTATGGCCCGCCATTGGCAGCCTTCGCACAAGACGAACAGAATAGCGTTGATGACGTCCCATATCTCGACACTGCGAGGTCGTCCACCGGGCTTGGCGGCAGGGAGAAAATCGCTGAGTAACTCTTGCTCGGCTTTTTTGAGATTGCTGGGGTAATCTTTACTCATGTGGCCTACTCATTTGCTGTATCAGTTCTATGTGCAGCTTATATTGAGTGGGCTTTTTTACAACCTGTCCCCCCTTTTCAAACATCCTCTTAGAAATCGATAGCATGGTTTACCTGCTTAATCTGTAATTTTGCGGTTGAATGTGTAGCGATACTCTGTTGCGTTTATAATATTTCACACAGACAATTTTGTATGTGCATGCGCAGTGCGCCTCACGCGACAAGTTTGGATAGTCGCGTAGTCGTAACGATAGGTTAGGTATTGATCTCGCGGCTTTCTTGAGTAACTCGAAACTCCAAGGGCTAGTAATCTATCTAGTCATAGGTTGAGATGTGTTTGAGAAGGTGTGTTGAATCATCGCAAACTTAGGTTCATGCGTGATGGACTGTTGCCAGTAAGCATCAATTTTGCTCATGCAATGACGTTATTTCTCGGCGCAACTGTTTGAATTAGGGTGTATCTCAGAATCATTTTCTGCGAAGGCGATCGCTCACTTTTGCTTTTATGATTTGTCTAAGAGAATATGCGTATTCTCAATTGCTTCCGCCTTGCAAAAGATGATCCGATGAAGTGCTGTTGAGATTGTTCATTAAGGTCGTTCATTAAGGTCATAGATAGAGGGGCTAAGCGTTAATCAGTATTTTTTAGCTGTCGTGTGAAGTCGGGGCCAAGTTTGCAGGAGTCACTATTATCTCTGACTTTGTATGAGCTGAGAGGTTGTGAGGTACTTGCGTAACCCAACAGAGTCAAACGCTGCTGCTGTCATCTAGACTAGGAGATCTCTAGTTTTTTAATTTTTGATCTGCGAGCAAATAGCTTGTTGTTAATCATCAAGTGCTAATCCATAAAAAGAGTCGAGCATCATTTGACTCAGCGAATCGTATGTTTATCTCATGTGATTCTTCTCATGTGATTCTCAAACAGTAGATTCTGAAGCAGGAGTTGCTAAAAAGAATGCTCATTTTAGGCTGTATCTATTGGTCTAAAAACTATAGTTTTTAGACCAATAGATACAGCCTAAGGAGGCTAAGATAAAGGTTTTAGGGCAAAATTTTGCGACTTTATCGTACAACGTAGAAGCGGGATGGAGTTCTTTGTTTTGGCCTGTTATGCATCAGGCAAGTGTCAAAATAAAGCTTCTAGAAAATGAAAATTCTGGTTAAGGAAAAATTCAGGGAAAGGGAAAATGACTACCAAAGGACTTGTTTTTATCGATTCACAGGTTGATGATTACCAGCATCTTTTGAGCGGTATTCAAGACGGATTCAAAGCTTTTACGCTTAATTCTCTACATCATGGCGTTGAGCAAATTACTCGTCATCTAAAAGATTTTTCTAATCTTGAAAGTCTTCATATTATTACCCATGGTCAGCCTGGGCAGATTTTGCTGGGCGATCGCTGGCTTGGCTCTGATGCTCCATCTTCGGTGTGGCAGCAAGTGCGTGAGTGGAGCAGTTCTCTGGCGCAACAGGCCGATATCTTTTTATATGGATGCCAAGTGGGGCAGGGCGATCGCGGCCTCAGCTTGCTGAATAATCTGAAGCAGTGGACAGGAGCCAACGTTGCGGCATCGTCAACATTGGTCGGCTCGTCCGCAAAAGGAGGTAACTGGGACTTAGACGTGCAGACGGGGGCGATCGCACCTGTTGTGGCGCTTTCGTCAGAAACGACGGCTTCCTATGGCGATGTTTTGGTGCGCTTTATCCCCAACCCGATGTATGGCGTTACTAACAACGACATCACCGGAGAGGCTGAACTTTACATCATTAACCTAGACACCGGAGCATCAGAACTCGTTGCTAGCATACCCGGTCTGCGGTCGTTCGCAATGGCGCGAGAGTCTGAGACTGGCAGAGTCTATTTTATTGAAACTGGCAATGACCCCAACGTCTTTTTCTTTGACCCGTTTGATGATTCGAGCGGGGTTCTTGATGATTCAACAGGCGTAGCTACGGGGGGCAGTTCTTTCCTCAAGATGGCTCAGCAAGCCCAAACCAATCGCATTTTTGCCCTAGACAATTTCAATGACGAGATTTTTACGATTGAAATTGATCCAAACGATCCAACGGGTGGGGGGGCTGCCACAATTGCAGCTACGATTACCACGGCACTCGATCCAGCGTCTCAGGCTAATCCCTTTACGTCTGACAGTGGGGATATGGCCTTCGACCCCACGTCAGTCAATACGCTTTTTGTTTCAGTTGCAGTTGATACTCCTGACGATCCGGGGGAAGTTGAGGGCTATCGGCTTTACTCCGTGGACGTTTCAGATATCAACAATGGCAATGCGATCGCCACCTTTGTGGGTGATATTGCTGAGGGAGGAGTAGTTTTACCCACGACCAACACAGGCAACCTCGCCTTTGGGCAAGACGGGGAGCTATACCTCACTGCAGACGGAGTTTTATATCAAATCGACCAAGATACGGGTTCTGCAACAGCGATTGGCCCAACCACTAACGTAGCGACAGGGGCCGCCCTCGAATTTGACGATTTTGCGACGCTGCCGATCTTGGCTGAAGACGTAGATCTCTCCCTCGCAAAGACCGACAACAACGACACAATCGTAGCCGGAGACGAAATTTCGTACACCCTGACGGTGACGAATCCATCAAATATTTTCGACATTTTTGACATTGAACTCACCGATGTCGTGTCGGCGGATATCGAGAATGTCAGCTACACCACGACGTTTACACAAGGAACTGGAGCGTTTTCAGATCCATCGGGCACAGGCAACAATATCGATCTGGTATTGCAACTGGACGCGAACTCAATCGCTCAAGTCACCATTACTGGCACGGTCAGTTCTTCGCTAACGACTGGCACGATATTGAGTAACACGGCTCAGCTTGAGTTGCCGCCGGGTCTACCTGATCCCGATCCCGATAACAATACTTCGACCGACATCACAACCATCACAGATGAACCTCCGGGTGGTGGCGGAGGTAATCCTCCGGGTGGCGGGGGCGGTAATCCTCCGGGCGGCGGTGGTAATCCTCCTGGAGAGCCTTGTGAGGATGGCATGACCCTGCGTGGCACGAATCAAGGCGATCGCCTAACAGGCGGCGCTGATGCCGACACGATATTGGGCCGCAGCGGAATCGATGTTCTTCGCGGCAAGGGCTGTGACGATAAAATTGATGGCGGACGTGGTAAAGACCGCATTCGAGGGGGAGCCGACCAAGACGAACTCAAAGGCCGTCAAGACAATGACCGCATTAATGGTGGCCCTGGTCTAGACGCGATTTTTGGAGGTCTAGGACAAGATCTACTGTTTGGTCGAGATGGCATCGATAGCCTCAACGGAGGCCGTGGCGATGATGTCATGGAAGGTAACGCCGGAAATGATGTGATGGAGGGCCGCATTGGGGATGATGTCATGCGCGGTGGCTCTGACGAAGACACAATGGATGGCGGCATCGGGGATGACGTCATGCTCGGTGGCTTTGGGGACGATATTATTCGAGGCCGTCAAGGAAAGGATGCACTGTTTGGCGATGCAGGCGACGATCGCTTGCTCGGCGGGAATGAGTCTGATTCCTTAAGGGGGGGGGATGGCGACGACTTTTTAGAAGGATCGGCATTTGATGATTTCTTGTCGGGGGGAAGAGGGCGCGATCGCCTCTTTGGTAATGCGAGCAGCGACACTTTATTCGGTGGTGCTGGTCAAGACATTCTCAGTGGCGGTATTGGCAAAGACCGAATCTTTGGTCAAGCCAACGATGATCAAATGTTTGGCGGCAAAAACGACGACCAAATCTTTGGCGGTGGCGGCATCGATATCATTGCTGCAGGCACGGGGGACGATATAGCCCGTGGGGGTTCTGATCGCGATAACATTTCAGGCAACGCTGGAAACGATACCCTGGCTGGAGACAGCGGCAACGATACCATTCGTGGAAACGCGGGCAACGACAACATGGCCGGAAACGCTGGCTTTGATGCAATGTTTGGTGGTCTCGGCAACGATATCCTCAATGGCGGCACCGAGAACGATAATCTTCAAGGGGGTGCTGGTAATGATTCTCTCTTTGGCGGATCGGGGCGTGACTTTTTGGTTGGCGGATTTGGCCGCGACACACTGAGCGGCGGATCTCAAAATGACGCTTTGCTCGGAGAAGAAGGTAACGATCTCCTCCGAGGGAACTCAGGCCGTGACCAGTTCATTGTCCAAAACGTAAACCACGGACTTGATCGGGTGCTCGACTTTGAAATCAATACTGATTTCATCAACTTCAGCGAGATCTTTAAGAACGCCCGCTATGGACAAGCCAACACCTTTGGCTCCTATGTGCGACTGGTGAACAACGTGGGCGGCACCTCTGTCCAAGTCGATGCCAATGGCGACAACGGCCCTGGCGGTTTTCGTACGATGCTTTTCCTCAACGATGTTGCAGCGAGTGATCTCAGACGAGTTGATTTCTTCGTCTAAGGGCTGTGTCCACAGGCCGATGAGGGTTGAGCTGATAGGGAGCGAGAGCGGGCGGTTGTTTACAGACATTGCCCGCATTTTCTGCCCCGCCCTGCGCCAATGGAGCTCTATCTCTCAAGCATGTTTCCGTATTAGAGAGTTGACAGTTTATAGTCAGGAGACAAATGAGAAGACCTATTCGTTATGTGAATGATCTATGAGTGCTGGAGTTATTGCGGCGATCGCCTATGGAATCCTTTCTGCTGTCGGCGGCATTATTGGATACGTGCAAGCTCAGAGTAAACCGTCTCTGATTGCAGGTATCGTCAGTGGCTTATTGTTGATCTTTGCAGGTATTGCTGGGTCTCGATCCATCTCCTGGGGATTGCCCCTGGCTGCAATCGTTACGGCGTTGCTGGTCATTGTATTTGTCGTGCGGCTGGCTAAAACGCGCAAGCTTATGCCTGCTGGCTTGATGATCGCTGCTGGGGCGATCGCCTTGATCGTGATTCTGCAATCTTAGCGTTACGTTACAAACACATTACAAACCAAGACGTTTCGAACTTAGGCATGATGCTAGGCTCCGGGGCATACGTTATTATGGTGGGATAAGATAGTATCAATTTCTCAAACCACTCGCCTAAAGCAGGAGGACAGTCTTATCGCTAAGAAACAACAAGTCAACCATCACATCAAAGCTGATCAGGTCTTGCTGATCGACCAAGAAAGTAACAATCAAGGCGTCATCGACACACGGGTAGCTCTTCGGTCTGCGAAGGAAGCAGGTCTTGATCTCGTCGTTGTGTCCGAAGGCAAAGAAATACCTGTTGCCAAAATCATGGATTATGGCAAGCACCAGTATCAGCAGAAGAAGCGTCAGAAGCAGAGCACCCGGACAACCCTTAAAGAGGTCAAGCTCCGCCCAAATGTTGGCGAGTCTGACTATGCCCTCCGCATCGAGCGCGCGACTCAGTGGCTGAGCAAAGGCAACATGGTGAAGTTTCAGGTTCGTCTCCGAGGGCGAGAACACCAGCATCGCGATCGCGCAGCAGAGCTTCTAGAGCGCGTTGTTCAGGACTTGCACGACGCAGGTCAAGTCCAGTCTTTTGATAGACGAGCACTTGTTCTTCAAGTCGCCCCTAGTTAAGTTAATAATCACCAATAGTTTTTGAAGCGTGGTTTTTATCCAGGCTTCTATGTTCATTGAAAAGGTCTTAAAGACCTGTATTACATTCGAGAGTGCTACAGCGTAATTTTTTATTCTGTAGCACTCTAGAGTGCTACAGAACGCAAAATTCTAACTATTGCGATGCGTGAATAGATTGGGATAGGCGTTATTGAGGGAAATTGCACGTCATGCAACTTCCCTCAATAACATTGGTTTTTCATCGGCGCGATCGCCATGACGAGTAAAAAAGCTGGGTGCTGGCGGTTGAAGCTGTTTCTAGGCTTGTGCAGTCTACCGTCGGCTTTGCCGTCTGTTTCTACCAGAATTCCGCTAGTGCTCCGCCTATAGCGAAGCTTAGGGGGTGGTGAAAGCGTCTAGGTTTCCTGGAATCTTTGTATATCAAGGGTTTTACTCGCTGCAAAAGTGATAGGATAGACCACGCACAGGATGGCGATCCATGCAGGATATCCATAACCGGACTCCGAGGGCAGAAACGCACCAGGGAAGTTGTGCTCCCTTTCAAACCGTCAGCGGCAGGGCGTGTCGTGGACGTTAAGC
>JBARXP010000250.1:0-5421 GCA_049647405.1 Elainellaceae cyanobacterium
TTTTTTCTAAATCGTTTATTGGTGGATCGGGCGTGCCCAAAGCAGGCATTATTTTTAATGACATGAAAGCCGCAGCCTGTCGGGCTGCCGAAGAGATTCAGGACAAGCTAGAGTCTTACGGATGGGACGTGCAGACCACCACCGGAATGGGGGGGCTGCTCGGTTATTCTGGCCCAGAGCGGCCTATGTGCCACACTCCCATTAATAAGCTCGTGCCCCCAGGCTTTGACGAAGACATGGCTTTTGCCATTGTGTTTGGCGGAGATGGGACAGTGCTCTCGGCTTTTCGTCAGGTGGCTCCGTGCCATATTCCTGTGCTGGCGGTTAACACCGGGCACATGGGTTTTTTGACGGAAACCTATATCAATCAACTACCCCAGGCAATCGATGCGTTACTCGCCGGAACCTACGAAATTGAGCATCGATCGATGCTGGCCGTCAAGGTCTATGAAGGGGAAAGGCTGATCTGGGAGGCTCTCTGCCTGAATGAGATGGCGCTGCATCGAGAACCGATGACCTGCATGTGCCACTTTGAAATCGAGGTCGGCCACCATGCTCCGGTCGATATCGCCGCCGATGGGGTGATTATTTCAACCCCGACCGGGTCAACGGCCTATGCCCTATCGGCAGGGGGGCCTGTGATTACGCCTGGGGTTCCGGTGCTGCAACTCATCCCCATCTGTCCCCACTCTCTCGCTTCCCGCGCCCTAGTATTTGCCGAAACCGACCCGGTGACAATCTACCCCGCGAATCCTGATCGGCTGGCCATGGTCGTAGACGGCAATGCCGGCTGTTACATCGCCCCCAATGATCACATTCGGGTGGAGCGATCGCCCTACTCAGCTCAGTTTATTCGGCTGCGATCGCCCGAATTTTTCCATGTCCTGCGCGAAAAACTGGGCTGGGGGCTGCCCCACATTGCTAAACCCACCTCCGTCGAGCTGCCCTAGATTCTGACCCGATCACACTGGCCCGATCACAGATTGTCGAGACGAAGACTAATATTGGTGCTGCGTCCCATGCTAACGCCCTGCACCACAACGGGTTTGCCGTTAGACCAGGTATCGAAAATGAGACTAAAGGTTCCGTCAGTGATGGCGGTGTTGACGCTTCTTTCTGTTAACCCCAACCGACCAAGCTGCTGACGGTAGAAGGCGATCGCCTGATTCAGGTTCAGATCGGTCTGAAAGTTGATCGCGGCTTCTCCTGACCCCTGCATATTCTCAAAATTTCGCACTGAGCTGGGTAACGGAAACTCGGTGTTTAAGCTCTGGCTGACCAGCAATGGGGAAAGGGAAGGATGGAGAACTGTGGATTCAGGTTTCGAGGAAGACGGCGATCGCCCATGCTGATGCCCCAAAGCCTCTAAACTCAATTCTGATGAAACGGGTGTTAGAGAAACGGCTCCGGCCTTCTCAGGCAACGCAATGCAGGAGAGTGTCGTTACAGTCAGGGCGATCGCCCCATGAATAGCTCTTCGTCTAGCAGCTCGGGATTGAGCCACAGACCATAGAGATACAGGAAGCGGGCGATCGCTTGGGTAGATGCTGAATAGTTTCAAACCAATCTTATGAACTACCATCACACCGTCCTTCCTTTTCTGAAGATTAGGAGGTCATCCCCCTGTGTTCTGACTGATTGCAGGCTTTCAGGTCACGAGGCAGAATTTTGGAAGTCTTGCGGCCCGTCATATCCCGAAAGACTCGCTAACTCTTCTAGACTGATAGCTCCGTTGTAACGTTCCCCATTGATCTCCCACGTCGGGTAGCTAGGAATCTCAGCCGCCTGACACACGTCATTTTGGCTCGTCTCACCCGAAGGCGAACATTCTACATAGGGCACAATCTTGGCGGCTTCCTGACCAAACAAAGTCTTCTGATCGTGACAGTGCGGACACCACCAAGCTCCATAAAACGTGGCATCTATATCTTTGAGATGCTGCGCCAGGGCAAGTTCAGATTCGCCAGAGGACGTTGTGATAGGAATTCCAGAGACTTCTTCTTCTGCCCCCCCATCGGCAACTGCCGGAGCATTCACGCCTGAATAGACGCCTAACGTACCGACCAGCACGACCATTGCCACAATAATGCTGGTAAAAACGGGCTGAGACACATCTGGCCAATCTTGACCAATGATAGCCATGGTAAACAGAGTCGCTGACAAGATGGCTGACCCGAGACAGTAAATGCACAACGCCTTAATCTCGAAGGCTAGCAAATACATCAGGTAGCCGCTGAAAACCAGCATTGACGTGCCGCCAATGAGCAATAGAGGCTGAGTCCACTGCTTTAATTTATCGCGCAGCTCCTTTTGCTCTGGAGAACTGACGACGAGGGGGGCGATCGCCAACACCACCATGCCAAAATAGGCCAAAAAACCAAACAGAGCTAGAGGCAATCCCAGCACTGTGGCATAGGGGCTAGACAACACAATGTCGCATCCCCCACTCGGGCAAGCCGTTTCGTTGCCTGTAAGCTTCACAATCGTGAGATAAGCAGTTACAACCGCTCCGATAGAAGCCGCTCCCGCCATAATGGGGCGCGCATATCGATGGAGCGGAGAAGATACCGAACGTTTACGAGGCATACATTCACCAACCAAAAAAACGAGGACATCAAGAACCAGGGAATTCAAACCTATCTGCAATCCAGTCCATCAAACGAAGTAGGACTAGCCAGAGTTCCAGTAGGTTGCAGGCTAAACACTCCGGGTTAGAAAGACGCATGATTTCATGCCCCTGTTCCAACCTGAAGCTCTAACCTAAACATCTATTCTGGAAATCTCTGGGCATCTCTGGACATCAAGGTAGAAACTCAGGCAAATTTAGTTGAACTAACCATTCGCATTTGCTCCACCCCATGACCTGCGTGTGCAAACATGACCTGCGTGTGCAAAACGGATAAAAGCCAGTCCAATCATATTAAAAATAGCGAAAAAATGACTGAGTTGACTGCCACATTGCGCGCTACGGTTCGGCAACCGATATAGTGAGGTCGATCTGCTGTCGATCTGCTATAGACGCGACGCGCCCAAGGGTTACCGAATCAAGATGCGCACCATCAATTCCCTTTCAGAGTCTTGCCTGCTCTTGGCAACGATGTCTTTATCCCGGCAACCGCACTAGCAGCACCGGACACGCAGCATAAACCCGAATGAAGTCTGACAGCGATTGTCCTAAAAGGCGATCGAGGTCGGGCAGCCCTTGGGCGATCGTTGGACGGCGCTCGGGAGACCCCATCACCAGCAAATCTACGTCTAAATCTTCGGCCAGAGCGCAAATCCGAATTCCGGGCTTGCCTGCTGGAGCCTCACAGCGGTAATTAATGCCAAGCCGCTTTGCTTCTGCCACGGCTGGAGCCAGCACTGGATCGGTCTCAGGCTTTTCCATCGGAGCATCAGGAACTGATTTGAGGTCAGGATTGACATGAACTAAAATCAGCTGCCCTCCTTTCACGTCCTTCAGCAAAGTTAATGATGTTTGCAAAGCCTGTTGGGCAGATTCGGAGCGATCTAATGTGACTAAAATCTTACGGATTTTCGTGACGTAGATATCATCTTTGACCAGCAGCATAGGACGCCCTGCAAGCTGAAAGACATACTGACTAACCGAGTTTTCCAAAATAGACTGAATGCGCTTGAGCCCCCGCGAACCCATAATGATCAGATCAGCATCAATTTCCTCAGCAACCTGGCACACGACCGTTTTGGGATCGCCCTCTCGCAACATCGCTGTAGAGTGAGCAGGATCAAGCTGAAGCGATTGAATGGCCCGTGCCAGGGTCTTGCCTCCCTCTTCCCACTTCGACGTCATAGCCTCAGCAGTCACTTGAGGAGGGACGACATGCAGAACTGTCACATTTGCGCGCTGAAAGATAGGAATATCCATCAAAAACTTCAGCATCGCCTCTGACTGCCCGGTACCAGAATCGGCCAACAAAATTTTTTCTATCTTAATCATTAGATTCTCCGTTCTTAACCACTCAATGACTTTAACGACGAATTCAAATAAGTTGTATTTGATGAATATGCGACAGTGAATAAACGGAGCTAATATTCATCAGATACCTTATCTTCATTCGACTAAATACATATTGTTCTGCGAAGTCAGCAGACTAATTAAACGCCCTATCTGAGTGTGTACCTGCCGCCGGGGGGACACACACCATCCGCTTTAGTTTTGACCCCATACTTATTAGATGGATGCATTACACATACTTATTTAGATGTGCTAGATGTGTGCATTAGATGTGTGCAATGGATATTGCATCAATCATTCACAACCATTTACAAAGATGCCTTGCAAGAGCTTTGACCGAAATTTAATGGGCGAGAATTTTCTAATTAGATCGGCAAGGTGCTCCCCATTAGATATCGGACATCGTGCAGAAATAATCTCTGACATGAAACTGTAAACTTGCAAATAACATCTAAGCTTCAGAGGCTCGACTGAGCACTCTAGAATAATACCTCTGAAGGTCAAGCACAATACAGTTTTGGCGACAGATTTCATATTTTTAAACTTGTTCTTAACCGTTAGATCATTTGACATTATCTGTCGCCAATATTATTTCAAATCATGACTTAGAGTTGACTTTTGGGAGTTATTGCTCTGGTTTCGCAACTGATGTTAGTTGGGCTTCACCCGTAGAAGATCTAAACAAAATCTAGGGGGAGAAATGGAGCTTCGGTGAATGGGCGTTGGCTTACCGTTCGGCTGAGGCTTCGACGGTGAGACTTCGGCGTGAGCTCAGTCGAACGCTCAGCCGAACTGCTCATGCCGAAGCCTGGGCGTAGCCCATATCGCCTATCTCATGCCTGAGTCTGGCGTAAAAAGCGAGAAGAGCTGCCATAAGCGAAGCAAAAATCCTAGGATGAGATTCAGAATTCCAAAGCTGCAACGCCAAGATTTAACCATATGAAACCCGAACTGACCTCTCCGGCCATTCAAAAAAGCAACCCGATGTCCGCCGATGGGTGGTTTGCTTACCCGGTACGTGCCCATCCTCATCACACAGACTATGCGGGAGTCGTATGGCACGGTTCTTACCTCACCTGGATGGAAGCCTCACGGGTAGAGTGCTTGCGCGCCCTCGGCATTGACTTTGAAAATTTGGTGGCGTTAGGCTGTGATTTACCTGTGGTTGATTTGTCTATTCGATATCATCGCGCTATGCAGATGGGCATGTCAGCGATTGTCAAGACTCGAACGCTACAAATGACAGGGGTGCGGCTCAACTGGGACTACCGCATTGAATCTCCCGATGGTTCAGTGCTCTACGTCACCGCGCTCGTTTCTCTAAGTAGGCAGTTTGAATTAAATGTAAGATAGTGAGGTAGCCCGAGATAAGTCCTATGCCCGCCCCATTGCGCATCAGTTTAACCGAGGAGGAAGCGCGTACCCTAAGCGAGTTGCGGGAAGCC
>JBARXP010000251.1:0-10756 GCA_049647405.1 Elainellaceae cyanobacterium
ACTGTCAGCTCAATCGCAGACGCTCCCTGGAGACAACTCAGCGACTATCTCCGTCACTTCGCGATAGTAGAGATCGAGTTATCCAAAGATGTGGTTCTAGTTCTCTGCGACCACTGCCGGGTCGCGAACCCGGTCGCTCGACTCCCCCAATTTCTAGATCTGAAGGTTACGCTCGTCGGGAAACTGAACCGGGTCGCAGAAGCGGAAACAGCCGCCGGGTCAAGCCCCAAGCTCAGGATGCAGATTTTGAAGCTGCGCTGAGAAAGCAAGCATTGAGCGAAGCTCGACAGGGCAACTACGATTTGGCGATCGCTATTTATGACGAACTGATTAACTGTAATCCTAACAACGCTTCAGACTACAACAACCGAGGGCTGGCATATTTTCAGGCTAGCCAGTATGACGAGGCGATCGCAAACTATAACCGGGCGATTGAACTCAATCCTGATCTAGATAGCGTGTACAACAACAGAGCAAACTACTACGCGTGTCGAGGTCTGTTGCTAGAGGCCATCCTCGACTATGACATCGCGATTGACTTAAACCCCAGTAATGTTCGGGCTTGGATCAATCAAGGTATTACCTTCCGCGAGTTAAAAATGTATGAGCGTGCAATTGAGTGTTTTGATGCCGCTCTGACTTTTGAGAAGCTAGAGGGTAATATCTATGCCGAGAGAGGACGCACATATCATCTTTGGGGAGACTGGAACTCAGCAGTTGCCAATTATATTTGGGCAATTGAAGATTTACCTATTTCAACCAGCACGCTATACACAGCGTCAGGGCGACTCAGACTTCAGGTTGAGCTATGGCTAGACGATTTGATGGCTCCCTTGACAGACGCCGCTGAGTAGTTAGCCCCGCGATATGAGTACGGTTTCGTACGATTGAATACAACTGTAACCCCGAGAGCGTTGTCACGGACAAGCACTCGAGGTTGCTGCTTTTTTATAGGACTATTGATACACTTCAAGACTAATGCGAGCCGTGCCGCCACCAGAATTCTGAGCCCAAAATTCGGTAATCGGATTTTCACCATCGTGAGTGATGATGAGGGGTTTTCCAGGAATGCAGTTGTAGGTCTGAACCCCGTCACTACAGCGCACAGAATTAATATCGCCGCTGACGCTGACCTTAATTTGCGTTGCTGGCGGATCAAGCTTGATCTGTTGACGAGGATTGTTAGAGATAAGGCTGAGAAAGTAGGTTTTTAGCGGTTTGTCAGAGTCTGCCGCTTGTTTCGCTTCGTCCGCTGCCGTCTCTGGTTCTACTTCAGGTTTTAATTGAGGTTCTGAGAGTTGAGGCTCTGAATCTAGGGTTTCAATCTCATCGGTGTTAGCCGAGATCTCATCAGACTCTTCTAGATTTTCAGATAATTCTTCGGGTGGCTCTTGCGGGGGCAGCTCTTGCGGTGAAGTTAAGGGTTTAGGCTGAGCCTGCTGATCAGAAATGTCTGTCACTTCTGCGGCTTGAGCAAAAAGGCGATCGCCCTCTTTTAATATCCCCTCTTTTAATAACTCCAAATCCTGTTCTGTAGATAATGAATGAACAACTCTAGTGACAGGTGCGGCGATCGCGGCACGACTGCCAATGAAAACGCTTGGCAGGATGACGCCTGATATTACGACAAACAGCACCGTCATAGAAACGATGAATGATTGAATGAACCCCGCAGGCTGAAGAAAATTTCTTGTGTTTCTAAATCGCAAAAAGTTGATCATAGAGTTGATGCCCTAAGGCTCCTCTTGAGAACTAAAAAAAGGTTTATTTGGTGAATCATTAGATTAAATTACTGCACCTAAATCTGTTGCAAGACTATATCCATAATTATCATTTGGATTAGTAATTGATCCAAATAAACGGCGAAGCTAAATCGTCACTGGAGATTCAACATAAACTGTGGGTTCACGAGTGGTAAAGGAGATGCCAAAGCTTGCCAGCTTTTCTGACATGGTCTGATTGGCTAACTCCAACAATCGTTTCCGCAGCTTAATAGAGTTTTGATTTGAGCCTAGAATGAAAAATGTGACGCGAGCGCGCTCTGCTTTTCCTCGTTCATCTGTAACAAATGAAATGTTGGTGCTGCCCGGATCAATTCCAAAGACAGCATCGGTGCCGTTACTAACGACCTGACGCACAAGCGCACATTCTTCTTCATCTAAGCGCTGCTGGAAATCTAAATAGAGTAATACCATTACTTTCTTAGCACGGGTAATATTCTCGATTTCCATGGAGATAAGATTCGAGTTAGGCACAATAAAGAGGGTGTTTTTTCCCGAGGCTCTAATCTTACTAGATCGAAGCCCTACGGATTCAACTCGGCCTAGCTGTCCGTTTGAGAGGCGAATATAATCGCCAGGAACAAATGGACGATCAAGATACAGCACGATCGTACTCAGGAGCTGTTCTAAGATCTTCTGAGCCGCAAAGGCGATCGCCAAACCTCCAATTCCTAAGCTGGCGAGGAGGCCAATCAGGTTAAATCGTTGACTTTGTGCAAATGCGAGAACCGCAATAAAACCAATAACAACATTAATAACGGTTTCAAAGACTAAGAGCAGCTCATCAACTTCTAACCCCAATTTTTTTAACAACTCAATGCCGTAAATACGAATAAATTGGCTAAAAATTCGTGAGATAAACCAGGCCACACTGATGGTCACAGCCAGATCGACAAAAGGGCTGAAAAAATCATGGAGGCTCTGATATTTCTCAACTTGGAGCCACACCATCGATAGCGAAACGAGAATCATTGTGCCTGCCATCCGCAGCGAGCCCTTGATGGGCTCAATCAAGTCTTCGTAGATACCAGAAAACTTTGACGAGGTAAAGCGAGCAGTGATGAGATATAAAATGCTTGGTGTATATCGACCGATTAACCAAGACAATAAAATGAATACGATGAAAATAGCAGGGCGAGGAACGCTCTGAACATTAAATGAATCGAGTTGAAGAGTCTTTAAGATTTGTTCCATCGCATCTTGCAAGTCTATGTGATAAGAATTCGTGAGATTTTAATTCGTGATATTTTTAGGGTTAAAAGCTAACTAAAGCATAGTGCTTGGCATGAATTGGCATTAATTGGCATTAAATAGTGATGGGCGAATCGACATAAATTGTCGGCTCCTCCATGTCAAAGCGAAGCCCGTAGTCTGACAGCTGTTGAGTTATATTTTGATTCGCTAAATCTAGCACCTGTCGCCGCAGATCCATCGAGACTTCGCCTGAACCCAAGATGAAAAAAGTGATCTGTACTTGAGTTCTATCTTTTGTTTGAGGCACAGGTCGAAAGGTAACATCGGTACTGCGAGAGTCGATGCCAAAGATATCTACCGTGCTCTCTAAAATGACTTGCCGAATTAGGGCTTTTTCGTCATCAGGGATCAATCGATAGAGGTCGAGATAAACAATCGACATGACCTTTTTCGCCCCAGTAAAGTTCTCAATGTTGATTTGAGTCAATACGCTGTTTGGCACAATCATGAGCGTTCCTTTGCCTGACGTTCTGACTTTAGTGGAGCGTAAGCCGATCGACTCGACTCGTCCAAAGGTGCCATCGGGTAGACCGACATAATCATCGACAACGAAGGGACGATCGAGATAAATAACAATGCCGCCCAAGAGCTGTTCTAATGTTTTTTGAGCCGCAAACGCAACGGCAAGTCCGCCAATTCCTAAGCTGGCGAGAATTCCGAAGATATTAATCTGATGGGTTTGGGCAAAGGCCACTACCGCAATCAAAATAATGACTCCGTTGGCTGCAAATTTAGCTAAAATCAGAAACTCGCTGTTGAGCTTACGCCCTTCTCGAACAGCAGCATTCAACAAATAGCCGTCAAAAAATTCACGAAAGAGTTGAGACCCTAACAAACTGATGGCGATCGCCACACCTAAACTCACGGGAACTTCGACGAACAAGTAGCCCGTGGGATGAGGCAATATCCACAGGATCAAGTCTGCGACCAGCAATCCCGCTGTAAGAATGACACCTCCACGGTGAGACGCCACAAACGATAGCAAGACAGACATCAGCGTTTCATTGCCCGTGCTGTTGATGTGTTGATTTTGGGAGCTTTTTTGGCTGCCCAAGCTTTGTTTCAACGTATTCATCCGTTTAGAAATTCCCTTCGCAGGCATTTCAGCAGGACGCGATGCTTCTTCGAGATTCTTTTTCTCGGCACGTTCATGGCGGCTGATGCTGTTGCTCAGTTGATTCGATTTTGACTTCGATTTCGATTGAGGCAGCTGCGATGAAGACTGTTTTACTGAGCCGTTTCCGTTTGCGCCGTTTCCAGGTATTTCTCCCGATGATTCAGCCTTGTTTGGAGACAGTTCTGAAGACAGTTCTGAAGACAGTGCAGATTTGGCCATCTTGCCAATAAATTTGGCTGCACCTTGTAAGACACTCTGGCCGGATGAATCGCTATCTGAACTACCCTGTTTTCCATTTCCTTGGGAAGCGTCTATGGTCACAGTCGTCGGGGTTTCAGCCCAATCTGGGCTTTCTTCAGAAACTCCTTGCTGTTGGTTTATAGACGTAGACCTATTGCGGGCTGAGTCCATTTGGCGATCGAGGTCGTCGGAGTCTGAGCCTAATGGCCAGTTTAAGAATGAAATAAAGGTCTTGAATATTCGCTGTCCAACTAAAACGGCGATCGCCCCAACCAGCACACCCGCTCCGACCAGCAGCACTAAGCTCATATTGCCAGCGGTTGCAGAACTGCTAACGGCTGTAGAACTACCAACGGTTGCAGAGCTGCCAACGGCTACAGAATCTGAAGTTGTGGTTCCCAACAAAAAAATCATCCAGTCTAAGCTCATAGCTCTTGAGTCATCTTCCTATCGCCATCTTGAGACTACTCTATCGCAACCATCGAATATGTCAGGGGCATCACAGGAGTCATCCCTACTCTGACTGCAACGGCCATTGGCTGTGATAAAAATTGGTTGTGATAGCCATCGACTGCGATGGTTCTTGATGCACCAAGCTGAATTCTGCTGACCTCGCGAATATTGCGTCTCACCAATATTGCGTCTCACTAATGTTGCGCCTCACCATAGTGTGCATCCCAGTTTTGCCGCACTATCTTGAGGAAGGGGTATCAACAGGACTCAGAATCAAACCTCAACCTTGTTGTGGCCTTTAGCTAAGGGGTCAGCAGAATCATCCTTGCCATATTTAAGTAGATCATGACGCCCAGCACATCTACCGCAGTGGTGATAAATGGTGCAGACATCAGTGCCGGGTCAAATCCAATGGCCTGAAACAGGAAGGGTAAGCTTGACCCTGCAATCGAGGCAAGAATGGCGATCGCCACTAGACTCACGCCTACCGCACAGGCCACGAGCCAGTTTCCCTGTAGGGCATAGGCCAAAAACAGCACAAAAACGCCCAAAATAATCCCGAGTATGGCTCCGGCGATCGCCTCTCGTTTTACCACTCGGGGGGCTTTGCTAATGCTGATTTCGTCGGTGTTGAGCCCTCGAATGACCACCGTAGAAGACTGGGCTCCGACATTTCCCCCCGCGCTGATCAGCAGAGGAATAAACGCCGTCAGTTCAACAAATTGCTGTAGTACCTCTTGTTGGCTGCTAATCACAGCACTCGTTGCGACACTCGTCACCAACAAGACAAACAGCCACACGACACGCCGCCGAGCCACCGTAAACAAATTGGTTTGGAAGTAGCTGTCGGCACCAGACTGCAACCCGCCCAAAGCGTAGATATCTTCGGTGGTTTCTGCTTCTAAGATGTCGAGCACATCATCAATGGTGACGATGCCCACCAGCCGCTGCTCAGTATCAACCACAGGCACGGCAAGAAAATCATACCGCTGAATGATGCGAGCCACTTCTTCTTGGTCGGTTCCGGTTTGAACTGACACCAGCTCGCGTATCATCACGTCACCGATGGTTTGCTCCGGTTGCGCCACGACTAAATCACGCAGAGACAAGATGCCAGTCAAATGGCGGGCTGAGTCTGTGACATAGAGAGAATAAATGGTTTCGCTGACATGGGCGAGGCGACGAATGCGCTCTAGAGCTTCGCCAACCGTCCAGTTTTCTTTGAGAGACACATACTCCGGCGTCATGATGCGTCCGGCAGTGTCAGACTCATAGCCCAGCAGCAAGGCGGTTGCCCGTCGCTCGTCAGGACTCAGCTGTGACAGCAAGCGCGATACGATCTTCGCTGGCAGCTCATCAAACAAGCGAGCCCGATCGTCTGGCGACATCTTATCGACAATGTCGATGACTTCTTGTCGCTTAAATTCTTCTACCAAAGCTTGCTGAACACTAGAGTCGAGAAATTCGTAAACTTCGATCGCCTCGCTTTTAGACAACAGCCGAAAAGCGATGACCTGCATGGTTTCGGGCAGACCTTCAATGGCTTCAGCAATGTCTGCGGGCTGTACCGGAACAAGCAGTGCCTTCGCGCCCTGTAGATTTTCTTGCTCTAGCAAGGCTTGAAGCTGCGATCGCACCAGTTCCCGCAATTCTCGCCGCGAAGTCGCCGACATAGGTGCAGATGAGTTGTTATCTTCGGTGAATGACAAGGTTCAGCTTTCCTACTACATTCGACATCTGAACCTAGTCTAGACGGCTGTCATGCTGAATGGATCAGCTCCCCCATACCCGATCAAGTACCGTTTGAGGTGAAATATCCGCTATCTTGCCCGTTGAAGACTGAATGGCCTGAAACTTGTCAGACTTGGGCAGCAGCTTAGATGGGTCATCTTCGCCAAACAAGACCAACGTATAAACGCCGAGGGCAACCGCTAGATGCATCGGAATGCTGTTTGTACACAGCAGCAAATTAGCTCCGGCAACCATGGCTGCTAGCTGGCTGATTTCTCCAGGTTGAGTAAGTTTTACCCCAGGACAGGTGCGGCTTAGCTCTGCGGTAAAGGAGTCAACGCCCTCATTTTGGACTAGCACAATAGGGAGGTCGGGCTGGCGATTTTGAAAATCTTGAATGATGGTTTGCCAGTTTTCCATCGGATACTTTGCATTGGCGCTGTTGCTGCTACTGCTGGGCTTTGCGCGATCGCTCACCCCTCCGTACATGACCACGTAGCCTGATTCGCCTAGCTCCAGCCGTTTCCGTTCTGCATCAGCCCAGTCAATATCGCCCTTGGGCACACTAATCGCTAGCGATGGGCAAGATGCCTTGATATCGAGAGCCGAGAGCAGATCATGGCTAACCTGTGCAGCATATTGCTCCGGCTTGTAAGCAACGGAATGGGTGAAAAATAGGTTTTTCCCTTCCGCAAGATACCCTAGCCGAATGGGTGTTCCGGCCAGCCACAGCAGCAACCCGATCCCCCAGCTCGTCTCAGATGAGATCGCGATATCGTAATAGCGATCGCGGATGATACCCAGGAGGTTAGCCCAGTCTGCTGGGCTATTGCGGTCTTTGAAGTCAAAGGGAATGACCTGGTTGACTGACGGACAGATTCGATAAGCTGATTTAGCACGAGGCTCGACTATAACGTCGATATTTACCGATGGATAAGCCTTTTTAAGACTTTCTAGGGTCGGAAAGAATAAGATCTGCTCTTCAATTCCGCCGGGCACGAGGGCAACTATCCGCATAATTTCAGTGGCTACTGTCAATTCGCCCCTTATTGTAGGTGAATAAATACTGAATCAGAAGACTTTGGCAACACCGAATCCCAATTAAACGTGACGATCTCAAATAAGACTCGCTTATAGTGCTGAGCCGTTGCGATGATTTGTGATCGATCAGACAACGGTTAAATAACCCCTCAAGCGCGCCACCTCAACCGCACTACCTCAAGCGCGTCACCTCAACCGCACTTCAAGCGCACAGAGAGAAAGCAACAGGGCTAGAAATCGTAAGGATTGCGAGGCGTAGGAATCGATTCAATCGAATCTGCTTCGATCACTAACTGACGCTGGCCGTTGATTTCGCTGGTGATCATCTTGCCTTCAATGCTAAACCACTCATCGGCAGGGTAATCGCTGCGATCGCCCGATAGCTTGACAGGAAGCCCAACCGGGTAGGCATCTGCCGCACAGCAGGTAATCACAAACCGTGAAATCATTAGGTGATCGCTGGGCAAGTCAGGAGGATACACCGCAAAACCCGTCACATTGACGCTATCTCCGGTGTAGGCATCGGGTTCTGGATAAACATTTAGGGTGCGAATCCAATCGATGAGGCTACGATCTGCCGCAGAGACCGATGCCCTAAAAGATTCGGGTTGCGATCGCGTCATCAACAGAGTGTCGGCTACCCCTCGCTGGAGGGCAATATCACTGGCAAAGGGCCGAGGCGTATAAATAAAGCCGAGGATGGCGATCGCCAATAACAACCCACTGCCCAACCCCACCGGGAAAAACGAAATATGCTGTAGCGTCAGGGTTGAGTTGGCCCGACTCCGCCGCATCTTTCCTCGAAAATGTAGCCACAGACGATAGGCGGTCAGACTGAGTAAGGTCAAGCCAGCCACGCTGGTCAGCCAGATATAGTTGGGATGCAGCAGAAAATAAATCTGCCCACTGATGCGATATTTCAGCAGCAGCATTCCCCAAGAGGCCATCGCTAAATTGTCTAGCCAAAACTGCCAACCGATCTCTCCAGGATTGGGAGGTGGATATCGTAGAAATTTTGGAGGCCGAACCTTCACTGTCATAGCAATTGGGTTGCAGTCAATCAGAGAAACACACGAACACGAGACTCAATAACAATACAGAACAAAGGCCAAAGATACAAAAAGAGCTTGCCCGTTCTATCGCAATTAAGCAGCATTAACTGAAATAGAGGTTAATCACTAATGTCGATACGAAAGTTAGCTGAGCCGCTAATGCAAATAGGTAGACAATGGCACGCCAGCGAAAAACCGAGAGCAGTAAGCCAATGTTTTTCACATCAATCATTGGCCCGAAAACCATAAACGCAAGCAGTGATCCGCTGGTGAAGGTTGAGGCAAACGACAGCGCAAAAAACGCATCGACGGTAGAACAAATAGAAACAACCCAAGCTAACACCATCATGGTCAGAATCGAGGTGACAGGGCCTTGGCCTAGGCTCAAAATTACCTCACGGGGAAGGCCAACCTGAACAATGGCGGCGATCGCACTTCCAATCATCAGCATACCGCCCAGCTCTCTCAGCTCTTGAACCATATTTTCCACCATGAGCTGCAACCGCTCCGGAAAAGGGCGCGTTAGAGCTGGATTGGCCGCAGCACTGAATGCCATGCCATAGTCCATCCGGCGAGGAGGGCTGCCTTGCCCCAGCAAGAACGTACCTGACCGAAGCAAAGGGGAAGAGGAGGAGGAAGAAGAAGAGGAAAAAAGTCCTCCCTTTCCCTGAGATTCTGAAGAAGCAGGGGGATCAGGCATCAGTGCAGAGACTGACCCCTGAAGCAGAGGCCGCAAATCTTTCTGAGTGCTGAAGACACAGCCCACAATAGTCGCGATAACAATGGAAAAAACAATTCTTAATACGGCCAGTTCTGGCTGATCTCGAAAGGCTGTCCAAGTTGCCCACAACACGATGGGATTCACTGTCGGTGCGGCGAGAAGAAACCCAACGGCAACCGAAGCAGGAGCCCCCTGGATAATTAGGCGTCGAGCAACAGGAACGTTTCCACATTCGCAGACTGGAAATAGAAAACCAAACAAACTGCCTGCCAGCGCTCCCAAAACCGGATTGCGCGGCATCGCCGCCACCAATCGGCGCTCATCAACAAAGAGAAGCAGTGCGCTAGACAATAAGATGCCCATCAGCAAAAACGGCATTGCTTCAACGATGAGGCTAAAAAATAAGGTTAGGCCATTGCTGACTGATCCCATAAGTTGCCTTTACTCCTCAAGGCAGAGGTTGCTACCGTAGATCGTTAGGAAATCAACTCCAACCGCGTTCACTTTACGAATTCTGTTGGCATCGACATGACAGAAACTTTGTTGGGCAAGATAGAGTCTTAGCCTATGACATCATTGCATCAGACACAAAGGGGTTAAGACGTTTAACGTGTCGAAGCCAGGAGCGTGATCCCCAGACATAGCTAATCATTCTATAGGAATGTTTCGAGAATGACCATTTTTAATTCTCTGCCTAGTGAATTAAGGGGATCACCCGAAGGCAGGTTAGCCATGGCAGAACTCAAGTTGTCGTGAGAGCTAATGTCTAATGTCAAAACCGACAGGAGTTAAGGATTAGAGCTACCATGACGGTTCATTCTAAACGGGGATCAAAATCTAGTCGCAGTTCCTCAAATCGCTCGTCTAAGACAAAGTCGCGACGTTCTTCAAAATCTTCCGCACCACAGCTGTCCCCTCGGGAACAAGCCATTGTCGCTCAGGCTGAAGCGGTTGAACGGCTGCTCGGCAAGCTTGATGGCTGTGAAAAAGAGCAGCCCGAAGCTCAGACCGATTTAATCAACCAGCATTTGACGCTCAAACATCTCAACAGTTTTGGCAAGCAAGTCGTGATTCGGATGTTTCGCAGCAGCGATCGCTTCCGAGGCTATAAAGTAAATTTTGATCACTATATTCTTCCTCCGAGCGTTTTGTTTCTCGTCGGAACGCTATGTGAAAGTTTTAGCTATGCCAATACCAGTCCACTCTTTGGGTTCAATTTCTTAGACGTAGGGTGTGGAGCGCTATCTCGATATAGCCAAACTAAAACAGATCAGAGTTTATTGACTAAATTCCATGGCGATCGCCCTCCACTGACGGCGGAGATGATACAAATGTTGGGGGCAAAGACGATTGGTGTTGATCCTCG
>JBARXP010000252.1:0-1919 GCA_049647405.1 Elainellaceae cyanobacterium
CACAGCCGACAACGGCACCAACGACTGGGGCATCCAGCAGCACACCAACCGCGAACTGATCGACCGGGGCGGCAATCTCCAGTGGCCGCCCAAACAGACCAACAACTGGAACGATTACAATGCCACGAACAACATTCGGCTGCTTGACCCCAAACTCGGAGCACTTCGAGACAATGGCAGCGGCCTTTTGACCCATGCCTTGCTCTCCGGCAGCCCTGCCATTAACTCAGGCGCTAAGAATGGCAGTCCGTCAGTGGATCAGCGCGGCGCAGTTCGCGATAGCGCTCCCGACAGCGGAGCGGTAGAATTTGGCGTTGAAGTGCCCGATACAGGCGGAGAGCCGATTCCGGTACCGATTGATGATGCTCCCTCAGAGAACCCGACAGATACTCCAGTCATCGATCCGGGCTTGGGCGATCGCCTGGTCGGCACCAATGGGCGCGATCGCCTCATCGGCACAAGTGCTGCGGATAAAATTCTTGGGCGAGGGGGCCGCGATGTGCTCAAGGGCAAAGGCGGTAAAGACGTGCTCAAAGGCGGTGGCGCTAATGATCGGCTGCTAGGCATGGGCGGCAACGATAAACTCATCGGTCAAGCAGGCAACGATGTTTTGATTGGAGGCCGGGGCAAAGATGTCTTGAAAGGCGGTCGAGGCAAGGATCGCTATGTTTTCAATAGTCCCAAAGATGGCGTCGATAAGATTCGTGGGTTTGAGATTCAGGGCGATCGCCTAGATTTGAGTCCGATCTTCAAGGGGCGCGCCTTTCAGAGCCGTAACCCGTTAGCCGACTATGTCGAGCTAAACCAGCGCGGCTCGCGCACGGTGGTGAGTGTCGATGTCAATGGCGATCGCCAACCCGGTGGATTTAGAAATTTGGCGATTTTGCTCGGCACCGATGCCAACGACTTGTCGGGCAAAAATTTCAAGCTCTAAGCCCAGACTGTAAGCCCAGACTGTGGCGATAAGGGCTATGCCCAGGCGAGCGATCGCCCCACGGGATAGGCACTCCGCGCACCCACCCCGAAGGATCTCGATTTACTCAATCTGTACGGTTTTGGTGAGAATGCACATCATTTCGCCAGGGCGTTCTGTGGGCATGGGTCGGCTCCACTCGTTGGGTTCGGCATAGCCCAATCGGTGCAGGCTCTTGATCACGATCTGAATGGCTTTGGGCGAACCGTAGAGCAGATGACGCACCGACTCATTGTGCGGGCTGGATTGAGAACGCGATGGAAAATCGTCACCCGAAGCAGTGGACGCAAACGCGCCCGAATGGGATTGAAACATGAGGTTCTGGTTCCTTGTAGAGATAAACGACAGGAAGAAACCAGAACTCAGTCCCTCGGCTACCCCGCAATTGTGTGCAATTCGAGGCAGCCACGGTTTACCATGAACCGTTAGCCCCCCGACTGGCGCGTTCAGTCGCGGTGGGTTAGCCATCTGTGGGTGTTGCAAGCACTCGCAGATGGTGCCAAGTTCTTGAGTTCTGAGCAGGCTATCCAGACAGAACAGCTTAATGAAAGAGAATACGCATACAGTCGCCCTAAGTCAACCGTAGAGGAAGAGAGAAGTCAGAAATCGGGAGTGAGGAGAGAAGAATTGGGGACGAGGCTCTGCTTGCGTCGGTACAGCACCTGAAAGGAAACGATAAATAACCTCTAAACGGATTTAGCTCAGAAGCGGAGGGATAATTTAGACTGAAATAATCCACCTATTTACCCAAATAGGGATCTTAGGCGGACGTAATTCCACCTATTTACCCTGTAGAGGATCTTAGGCTGAAATATTTCCACCTTAGAAGGTGTTTGAGAAGTCTTAGGCCAGCCTCCTAATCATGAGATTGACCATGGCTGCGTACAACATCATCTCACTAGTCGTGGGTAAATATTCGTAATCTTTGCTCAAGCGTCGGTAGCGA